>DOUW01000151.1 GCA_003520365.1 Massilia sp. | reverse complement strand
CAGCGCCGAGCGGCCGGCCTCGGTGTCGATGTACTCGACCGTGTCGTCCAGGCCGTAGCGCGAGAAGTCGACGCCGGTCCAGCCCGAGAGCAGGGTCAGCGAGGCCTCGATGTCGATGTGCTGCCGGTACTCCTGCAGACGGGCCCGGGCCTCGGCCTCGGTGGCGCCGGTGACGACCAGGGCCTGCGCATACACCAGCAGGGAAGCCGGATCGCGCCCGGCCTCGTGCACCGCGGCGCGCGCGCCGTCGACGTAGCGCCTGACGATGCCTTTCGTTGGGCCGCTGACGAAGGTCGCTTCGGCATGGCGCGCCGCGAAGGCCAGGCCGCGTCTAGAGGCGCCGGCCTGGTACAGGAAAGGCGTGCGCTGCGGCGAAGGTTCGCACAGGTGGATGCCGGGCACCGTGTAGTGCTCGCCCCGGTGATTGATCGGATGCACGCGCGCCGGGTCGGTGTAGACGCCGCGTTCGCGGTCGCGCAGCACGGCGCCGTCTTCCCAGCTCTGTTCCCACAGCTTGTAGACGACTTCCAGGTATTCGTCGGCCAGGTCATAGCGCGCGTCGTGGCCGAGCTGCCGTTCCTGGCCGAGATTGCGCGCGGCGCTGTCGAGGTAGCCGGTGACGATGTTCCAGCCGATGCGTCCTCCGCTCAAGTGGTCCAGCGTCGAGATCCGGCGCGCAAAGGTATAGGGATGCTCGCCGCCGGTGGAGGCGGTGACGCCGATCCCGAGGCGCGTGGTGGCTTGCGCGATCAGGGGCGCCAGCGCCAGCGGGTCGTTCAGCGGCAACTGCACGCCGTGGCGCAGCGCCGCGTCCAGGTTGCCGCCGTAGACGTCGTAGGCGCCCAGCACGTCGGCGAGGAAGATCGCATCGAAGCCGCCCGCTTCCAGCAGGCGCGCCAGCTCGACCCAGTAGCCGGCGTCGCGGTAGCCGGCGCCGGTGTCGCGCGGATGGCGCCACAGGCCCGGCGACTGGTGGCTGGGCGTGTTCATCTGGAAGGCGTTGAAGCGCACCGGCTTCGCGGCCGTTGGCAAGCCTGGGTTCATTTCGTGCTCTTCTCCAGCGCCAGCTGGTAGTCGGTCTTGGCGTAGTCGGCGAACAGGCGGTTCGTCACCTCCAGGAATTCGCGCGAGCGGTAGGCCGCGGCGATGTCGCGCGCAAAGGGTTTATCTTTATCGGCCGTGCGCACCGCGACCAGGTTGGCGTAGCTCGGCGAGATCGTCTCGGTGCGCAGGGCGTCGCGCAGCTTCAGGTCGGAAGCCAGCGCGAAGTTCCCGTTCACGAAGGCGAAGTCGGCGTCCTGCAGCGAGCGCGGCAGTTGCGCGGCTTCGAGCGGCAGCAGTTTTACCTGGCGGACGTTCTGCGCGATGTCCTTTTCCGAGGCCTTGATCGGGTCGATGCCGGGTTTCAGCTTGACCCAGCCGAGCTGGTCGAGCATGACCAGGGCGCGCGCCTGGTTGGTCGGGTCGTTCGGCAGCGCCACCGTGGAGCCGGGGCGCACCGCGTCCAGGGAGGTGTGCTTGTGGCTGTAGATGGCGATCGGGGCGGTCGGGATCTTGACCAGTTCCGACAGGGCCAGCTTGTGCTGCTCGGCGAAGCGGGTCAGGTAGACGATGTGCTGGAACACGTTGGCATCGAGCGCGCCTTCCGCCAGTGCGAAGTTCGGCTGGACGTAGTCGTTGAACTCGACCAGCTTGATTTTATAGCCCTGCTTTTCCAGGATCGGCTTGATGCCGAAGCGGATCTGGTCGGCGTAGGGGCCGGCGCTGGTGCCGATCACCAGTTCCTTCGGGTCCTTGGCGTGGGCGGTCATGGAGACGAGCAGCGACAGGGCGGCGGCGATCAGGGTACGGCGGTGCGTGCGCATGGAAGTCCTTTTTTTATCAGGGGAAGTCGGCGAGGGGATTCAGCGTTTGTCGAGGCGGCGCGCGGCACGGGTGCCGGTCAGCTGGATCAGCTGCACCAGCACGACCAGGATCGTCACCGTGAAAATCATCACGTCGGTCTCGAAGCGGTAGTAGCCGTAGCGGATCGCGAGGTCGCCGATACCGCCGCCGCCGACCACGCCGGCGACAGCCGAATACGAGAGAAAGCTGATCGCCAGTACGGTCAGCGACAGCACCAGGGCCGCGCGCGCCTCGGGCAGCAGCACCCGCAGCACGATCTGGAATTCGGAGGCGCCCATCGCCTGCGCCGCCTCGATCACGCCGCGCGGCACGTCGCGCAGGTTCTGGTCGACCAGGCGCGCGAAATAGGGAATCGCGGCGATCGACAGCGGCACCGAGGCCGCCAGCGGTCCGATCGAGGTGCCGGCCAGCACCCGCGTGACCGGCACCAGCGCCACCATCAGCACGATGAAGGGAAAGGAGCGCACCGTGTTGACGATCCAGCCGAGCACCAGCGCCAGGCGCCGGTTCTGCAGGGCCTGGCCGTCGGCGACCAGGAACAGCAGCACGCCGAGCGGGCCGCCGAGCAGCACCGCGGCCGAGACGCCGATGCCGAGCATCAGCGCGGTTTGCAGGAAGGCGGTCCAGAGTTCGGGCAGGACAGCAAGGATCGACTCAGGCATGGGCATCTCCCCAGGCGGCCGCGGCGAAGGCCTCGGTGCCGTAGTAGGCAAGTTCACGTCCCAGCGCGGTCTTGCGCGGGACACTGTGGTCGGCGAGGGCGAACTGCTCCGCCACCGCGCCGTGTTCGATGACGGCCACCCGATGGCACAGGCTGCCGAGTACCTGCAGTTCGTGGCTGACGATGACGATGGTCACGCCCAGTTGCGCGTTGATGGTGTGCAGCGTCTCGAGCAGGGAGCGCGTGGTTTCCGGATCGAGCGCCGAGGTCGGTTCGTCGAACAGGATCACGTCCGGCTGCATCGCCAATGCGCGGGCGATCGCCACGCGCTGTTGCTGGCCGCCGGAGAGCTGCGCCGGATAGCGGTTGCGAAAGCCCTCCAGCTGGACCATCGCCAGCGCGCGCTTG
>DOUW01000157.1 GCA_003520365.1 Massilia sp. | reverse complement strand
GGCGCGGACAGGGCCGCGGCGCCGCGCTGGGGCCGGCGTACCGCGCCGCCCGTCACCGGCTGGTACATCACGGCGAAGAAGCGTGCGTTGCTGCGCACCTCGAAGATCGGCAGCGGGTGGTAGGCGCGCCGCATGCTGCTGTCCACCAGGCCCGGGAAGGTGAGGTTGAACAGCTCCGAGATGTCGCGGCCGACGATCTCGGCCGGGCTGCGGTAGCCGAGCAGGGACAGGCTTGCGCGGCTGGCCGCCAGCACCGTGCCGGTGACGCTCAGCGCGATCGCGCCCTCGCTGAGGGTGCCGACGAATTCGGGCCGGTTGTGGAAGCGCAGGATGAAATCGTGGCGGAAGCGCTGCAGGAAGACCCGGTTCTCGATCATCTGGACCGACATGCTGACCAGGGCCAGCGTGTGCTGCTGGGCCAGGCGCGATTCGCCGGAGGCATCCAGCACGCCGACCAGGTCGCCTTCGTGGTCGAAGATCGGCGCCGCCGCGCAGGACAGGCCGATATTGCGCGACAGGTAGTGTTCGTCCTGGTGGACGGTGATCGGACGGCGCTCGACCAGGCAGGTGCCCATGCCGTTGGTGCCCTGCACGCGTTCGCTCCAGACCGCGCCCTGCATCAGACCGGTGCGGGAAGCCGCATGGGTAAAGGCAGGGTCGCCGAAGTAGTTGAGCAGCACGCCTTCGCGGTCGGTCAGCATGATCGCGTAACCCGAGCCGGCCAGCTGCTGGTACAGGTTCGCCATCTCGACCTTGGCGACGGCCTGGACGTCGGCCAGCCGCTCCTGGCGTTCCTGCAGCTCGGCGGGCGCCACCACTTCCGGTTCGGCGCAGGTGCCGGGGTCGAGTTGGTATTCGTTGAGGCAACGGATCCAGGACCGGGTGATGCGGTTTCCGCCCCCGAGGCTGTCTCCGACCCGGCCATGGACGACCGAGTGGACGCGCTTGACGTGTTCCACGGCAAACTTCGACATGTTGTCTCCTACGTCCGCGACTAGGGCGCTGGCCGCTGTCGCTCTATGGACTATTGTGTGAGTGACACCTCATCTGCTGTGGAGAATACACCCTTCCGTTCGCAAATTGTCGGCTGGTTTGCGAAATTTTTGAACAGGCCAGTGCGGCCGAATAGGCCTGAATGAGGAAGTCGAGACCGGTATCAGCAGGCCCGTGATTGGCGGGAACTACCAGAGCGCTCGACAGTCAGGACGCGTGCCGTGAAGAAGAGGGAAGGCACCTTGATGCATGCTGCATGGGCGCTTGCCGGGCGGAGGAGGGATGAGAGGAGGGGCAGGAAGAGGAACAGCGGCGTCGGCAGGCAGAGTCTGCCTGCCGACGCCGCGGACGATATCGCTTCTTACTTGGCGATCAGCACCAGCGTGCCGCGGCCGCACAGGCCGTAGTTCGTGGTTTCGCCGCCGACCAGGGCTTCGCTGCCCGGCGCCGCCACCTGGGAGGCGCCCTCGGCCCAGGGGCAGGTATCGGTCACGCGGTACCAGTTCTTGCCGGTGCCCGGCCACGGCAGCGTAAAGTTGACCTGCGCGCTCCAGGCGTTGTGCGCCACGTAGATGGCGGAAGCGGTATCGCCGAACTCGGTGCCGTCGATGCGCCAGGCGATCGCGTGGTTGTCGGCGTTGTTGAAGTAGCTGGCGTCGGCCACGCCGCCATCCGGCTTGAACCAGCGCAGCTGCTCCATCACGTTGCCGTTGTTGTCGACGCTCGAATAGAAATTCGCCGGACGCAGGGCCGGGTGGGCCTTGCGGAAGGCGATCATCGCTTTCGTGAACGCCTGGAAGTTGTTCTGGTCTGTGGTGCGGGTCCAGCCCTGCCAGTTGGCCGTCGAGTCCAGGTTATAGGGATTGTTGTTGCAGTTCAGGCTGCGCAGGGCTTCGTCGCCGCCGACCATCATCGGCACGCCGGCCGAGACCATCATCAGCGCCATGCCGTTGCGCGCGGCTTTTCTCTGGTCCGCCGCGATGCCGCCCTGGTCCCAGCTGTTGTTGTGGTCTTCTCCGCCGTCGCTCGGGCCGTAGGGCCAGGCCTGGCTGTTGTTCTTGTTGTTGCAGCTGTACAGGTCCTTCAGCGTGAAGCCGTCGTGCGCCGTGACGAAATTGATCGAGTGCCAGGGCTTGCGGCCATCGTCGCCATACAGGTCGCTCGAGCCGGCGAAGCGTGTGGCCAACTGGCCGGTGGTGATGGCTTCGCTGCCCAGCTTGTTTTGCGCCTTGCGCACGGTGTCGCGCCAGGCGCCGTTCCACTCGGCCCAGCCGCTCGGGAAGCCGCCGACCTGGTAGGAGTTGCCGCCGATCGCCCAGGGTTCGGCGATCAGGTCGACGCCGCTGCCGCCCGCCGCCGGGCGTGGCGGCAGTTCGGCCACGATACGGTTCAGCGCGTTGCCGGAATCCATCTTGTCGAAGTTGAAGCAGCCATGCTGGCAGGTGTTGCCCAGCACCGAGGCGAGGTCGAAGCGGTAGCCGTCCACGCCCAGCTTGTCGCGCCAGTAGGCGAGCGAATCGACGATCAGGTTCTGGGCGATGGGGTTGCGCGTGTTGTAGTTGCCGCCGACACCCGTGTTGTCCCAGGAGAATTGCATGTCCGCCGTCAGGCTGTAATAGGTCGGGTTGTCCAGGCCGCGCATGCTCTGGATGTTGTAGGTGGTCTTGTCGCCGTTGTTCCAGGCGCCGCCTTCGCCGGTGTGGTTGTAGACCACGTCGACCAGCACCTTGATGCCGTTGTCGTGGAAGGCCTTGACCATTTCCTTGAATTCGCGGGTCGGTCCGCCGGGCGTCTTGTCGTAGGCGTAGCGGCGGTCCGGGGCGAAATAGTTCAGGGTCATGTAACCCCAGTAGTTGTCGCCGCTGGTGCTGGCCGGATCGTTGTCGTTGGTATCGTTTTGCGTTTCCTGCACCGGCAGGAATTCGATGGCGGTAACGCCCAGGCTGGCCAGCCAGGCCGCCTTCAGGCCGGCGCCCTTATAGGTGCCGCGGTAGGCGGCGCTGATGCTGGTGTCGTTCATGGTCAGGCCGCGCACGTGGGCCTCGTAGACCACATCGTCCTTCAGCGCGCGGGTCGGTTTCACCCCGATCGACTGGGTGTCGCCGGCGAGCACGATGCCTTTCGGCGCCGACGCCCCGCTGTCGATGTTGCGGTACAGCGGGCCGCTGGCATAGATGGTGCCGTTGGTCATGGTTGCCGTGGTCGGGTCGTGGCTGAGCTCGAGCGCGTAGGGGTCGGACAGCAGCTTGTTCGGATTGAAGCGGTTGCCGGCGGCGTCGACGTCGCTGATGAAGCCGACACTGGAACCCTTGGTCCAGCTGGCGTTGTAGGGCCAGTTCGGTCCCCAGGCGCGGTAGCCGTAATGGAGCGTGCCGCCCAGGCCCTGGCTGGACAGCGTCGTGGTCGGGATCGTCACGCTCCAGATGCCGTTGGTGTTGGTCATCACGTAGCGCGCCTTCTCGGCGCTGCCGGTGGCGGCGCTGTACAGGTAGAGCTCGATGCGCGTGGCCTTGCTCGAGTACACCTTGAAGGTGACGTTGGCCTTGGTGGCGTCGTAGGCGGCGCCGAGTTTGTTCGGGTTGATCGCGGCGTAGGCCGGGGCGGCCAGCAGGGCGCCGCTGACCAGGGCGGCCAGCAGTGTGCGGTGCAGCTTCATGCTTGTCTCCGTATTTTGTTTGTTTTTTTTAAACATTTGTTTGAGGAGGCCATGGCCGCGCGGGACATGGTTCCCGGTATCGAGGCCCATTGTGGGCATCGCATGTACTTTCGCTACCTCTTCCGGAAAGCTCATCAATACACCGGGGAGACGCTACTCCCGAGCCCGCTTGAAGTCAATCGTGTGCCGTAGTTTTCTTACGGATGGGATGCTCCGTGCGGCCGGTGCTGGGGCTTGGTGCGAATCTGCGGCACAATGCGGGTGTGATGTTGCCAATCCAATAAACCGGGAGACGCATGAACGAACAGGGTGCAAGGCGCGTCGTGCTGGTACGCGCAATCGAAACGGCCGACACCGGCCATCAGGTGCTCAGCGAGGACGACCGCAAGTACGCCAGCCGCAGCGCGCGCGAGCTGGCGGCCTGGCAGGCTTCCGACAGCAAGAGCGCGGTGACGCAGGACCTATTTCTACAGCAGCGCTCGGAGCAGATCCTCAAGCGCCTGGCCGAGCGCACGCCGGCCTTTGCCGCTTTCCAGAAGCGTGCCCTCGGCTTGCCCGGCTTCTGGGCGGCGCTGCCGCTGCTGGCGCTGTTCGCCGGCGCGCTGCTCGACCGCATCGCCGATCCGCACCGCGTCGACCTGCTGTCGGCGCCGCTCCTGTTCATCGTCGGCTNNTGGTCTGGACCCTGGTCCCGAAGCGCAAGACCGGCCTGGCTGGACAGGGCCTGCTGCGCCGCCTCAGCGTCGGCAAGGCGGTGACGCCGCGCAAGCTGCCGGCGCCGCTGGCGGCGGGCCTGACCGCCTTCATGACGGAGTGGACGCAATTGAGCGAACCGCTGACCCGGGCGCGCCTGTCGCGCACGGTTCACCTGTCGGCGGCCGCCTTCGCGCTCGGCGCCGTGATCTCGCTGTATGCGCGCGGCTTGCTGACGCAATACGGCGCCGGCTGGGAAAGCACTTTCCTCGACGCGACCCAGGTCCACACCCTGCTGTCCTGGCTGTTTACGCCGGCCCTGACCGTCTTCCCCTTCCTGCAGGGCTTTTCGCTGGCCGACATCGAAGCGCTGCGCATCGCCCCTGGTGCAGCGATGGCAAGATCGGCAGCGGCGGCAACCGCGACAACGGCCGCCGCCGCTGCCGGCGAACGCTGGGTGCACCTGTACGGCGCCACCATCCTGCTGCTGGTGATCCTGCCGCGCCTGATACTGGCGCTGTTCGCCGCGCTGCGCGCCGGCCGCCTGGCGCGTCGTTTCCCGCTCGAACTCGAACACCCGTATTTCCGCAAGCTGGCCGACAGCATCGGCGCCGGCACGCCAGCCGTGCTGCGCGTGCTGCCCTACAGCTTCACGCTCGACGAAGCGCGCGACCGCGGTTTGTGGACGGTGGCCGCGATGGCGCTGGGCGCCCAGGCGCGTGTGCTGCTGCGGCCCACGGTGCCGTATGGCGAAGAGCCGAAGGAGGCGCTGCGCGAGGCCGCGCTCGATGAAGCGGGCATGACGGTCACGGCCGCCCTGTTCAACCTGGCCGCCACGCCGGAGAAGGAAAACCACGGCGCCTTCCTCGATTACCTCAGCCGCAACACCAAACGAGGCGTGGCCGTGCTGCTGGACGAGTCGGGCATGCTGGAGCGGGCCGCCGGCCAGGCCGGCGTCGACGCCCGCGTCAACGAGCGCATCGCCCTGTGGCGCCAGTTCTGCAGCTTCCACGGCACCGCCGCCACCGTCGTCAACCTGCTGCAACCCGAGCGCCGCCCGATCGAGCTCGGCGCCGGCCTTGCCTTGCCGGAGCTGCGATGAGCGAGGTCCCAGTCAAAATCCAGTTCGCACTGGTCTCGCACACGAACAACGGCAAGACCACGCTGGCCCGCACCCTGGTCGGCGTCGACGTGGGGGAGGTGCGCGACGCCGCCCACGTGACCACCTTCGCCGAAGCCCATCCGCTCCAGACCAGCGCGGCCGGCGACACCCTGCTGCTGTGGGACACCCCCGGCTTCGGCGATTCGGTGCGCCTGCTTAAGCGCTTGTCCCTGGCGGGCAACCCGATCGGCTGGTTCCTGCGCGAGGTGTTCGACCGCTACCGCGACCGTCCGTTCTGGCTCAGCCAGCAGGCTTTGCGCGCGGCCAAGGACGAGGCCGATGTCGTGCTTTACCTGGTCAATTCGGCGGAACCTCCGGGCGACGCCGGCTATCTACCAGCAGAGATAAATATCCTCGAATGGTTGGGCAAGCCGGTAGTTGTGCTGCTCAACCAGATGGGAGCGCCGCGGCCCGGCGCGCAGGAAGGGGTCGAGCAGCAGCAATGGAAGACGCACCTGGCGCGTTTCCCTGTCGTGCGCGAAGTGCTGGCGCTGGATGCCTTCGCGCGCTGCTGGGTGCACGAGCACGTCTTTTACGAGGCGGTCGCGCCGTTGATCGACGCAGAGAAACAGGCCGGCTACGAACGCCTGCGCGCCGCCTGGGAAGCGAACAATCGCCAGCGCTACGCCAGCGCCCTGCGCATGACGGCCGAGGAGGTGGCCGCCGCCGCGCGCGCCAGCGAGCCGGTGCCCGACGCCGG
>DOUW01000155.1 GCA_003520365.1 Massilia sp. | reverse complement strand
CAGGCCCAGGCCGGTGCCGCCGTACTTGCGGGCGGTCGAGCCGTCGGCCTGCTGGAAGGCCTCGAAGATCAGCTGCAGCTTGTCCTGCGGGATGCCGACGCCGGTGTCGCTGACCGAGAAGGCCAGCACCGCGTCCGCGTGCAGCAGGTGCGGGTGGTCCTGCGTCCAGCCGCTGGTGACCAGGCTGATGTTCAGCGATACCTGGCCGTGGCTGGTGAACTTGAAGGCATTCGACAGCAGGTTCTTCAACACCTGCTGCAGGCGCGTCGTGTCGGTCATCACCGCGGTCGGCAGGTTGTCGGCCAGCTCGACCTTGAAGCCCAGGTGCTTGGCCTCGGCCATGTGGCGGAAGGTGCGGTCGACGTAGTTGCGCAGGTTCGAGAAGCGGTATTCCGAGACGTCCAGGGTGACCGTGCCCGACTCGATCTTCGACAGGTCGAGAATGTCGTTAATCAGGGTCAGCAGGTCGGAACCCGAGCCGTGGATGGTCTTCGCGAATTCGACCTGCTTGCCCGACAGGTTGCCTTCCGGGTTGTCGGAGAGCTGCTGGGCCAGGATCAGGAGCGAATTGAGCGGCGTCCTCAGTTCGTGCGACATATTCGCCAGGAACTCGGACTTGTACTTCGAGGATAGGGCCAGCTGGGTCGCCTTTTCTTCCAGCGCCAGCTTGGCCTGTTCCACCTCGCGGTTCTTGCGCTCCACCTCGATGTTCTGCTCGGACAGCAGGCGCGCCTTTTCCGCCAGTTCCTGGTTGGTCTGCTGCAGTTCCTGGGCCAGCGACTGCGACTGGGTCAGCAGCGATTCGGTACGGCTGTTCGCCTCGATCGTGTTCAGGACCACGCCGATCGATTCCATCAGCTGGTCGAGGAAGGACAGGTGGGTCTCGGTGAAGCGGTCGAGCGAGGCGATCTCGATGACCGCCTTGACCTGCTGTTCGAACAGGATCGGCAGCACGACGATGTTGTTCGGCGGCGCCGAGCCCAGGCCCGAGGACACCACGATGTAGTCGCGCGGCACGTCGGTCAGCCAGATGCGGGTCTTCTCGACCGCGCACTGGCCCACCAGGCCTTCGCCCGGCAGGAAGGAGGTCGGCAGCTTGCGGCTGGAACGGTAGCCGTAGGACGCGATCATGCGCAGGCGCGGTTCGAGCTCCTGCGAATCCATCATGTAGAACACGCCGTGGTGGGCCGACACCAGCGGCGCCAGTTCCGACAGGATCAGCTTGGTCACCGCCTGCAGGTCGCGCTGGCCCTGCAGCAGTCGCGTGAAGCGCGCCAGGTTGGTCTTCAGCCAGTCCTGCTGCGCGTTCTTCTGCGTGGTTTCCTTCAGGTTGCGGATCATCTCGTTGATGTTGTCCTTCAGGTAGGACACCTCGCCGCGCGCCTCCACCTGGATCGAACGCGAGAGGTCGCCGCGGGTCACCGCCGTCGCCACCTCGCCGATCGCGCGCATCTGGTTGGTCAGGTTTGCCGCCAGCTGGTTGACGTTCTCGGTCAAGTCCTTCCAGGTGCCCGCCACGCCGGACACGTTGGCCTGGCCGCCGAGCTTGCCTTCGGTACCGACTTCACGCGCCACGCGCGTCACCTCGGATGCGAAGGAGGACAGCTGGTCCACCATGACGTTGATGGTGTCTTTCAGTTCCAGGATCTCGCCCTTCACGTCCACGGTGATCTTCTTGGACAGGTCGCCGCGCGCCACCGCGGTCGTCACCGCCGCGATGTTACGCACCTGGCCCGTCAGGTTCGAGGCCATGAAGTTCACGTTGTCGGTCAAGTCCTTCCAGGTGCCGCCCACGCCAGGAACATATGCCTGGCCACCGAGCTTGCCTTCGGTGCCGACCTCGCGCGCAACGCGGGTCACTTCGGATGCGAACGAGGACAGCTGGTCCACCATGACGTTGATCGTGTTCTTCAGTTCGAGGATCTCGCCCTTCACGTCCACCGTGATCTTCTTGGACAGGTCGCCGTTTGCCACCGCGGTCGTCACTTCCGCGATGTTACGCACCTGGCCGGTCAGGTTACCCGCCATCGAGTTCACGCCGTCGGTCAGGTCCTTCCAGGTGCCGGCCACGCCGGGCACGTTCGCCTGGCCGCCGAGGCGGCCTTCGGTACCGACCTCGCGCGCCACGCGGGTCACCTCGGAGGCGAAGGAGTTCAGCTGGTCGACCATGACGTTGATGGTGTTCTTCAGCTCGAGAATCTCGCCCTTCACGTCCACGGTAATTTTCTTGGACAAGTCGCCGTTCGCCACCGCGGTCGTCACGTCCGCGATGTTACGCACCTGGCCGGTCAGGTTACCCGCCATCGAGTTCACCGAGTCGGTCAAGTCCTTCCAGGTGCCGGCCACGCCCTTCACCTGCGCCTGGCCGCCGAGTTTACCTTCGGTGCCGACCTCGCGCGCCACCCGGGTCACCTCGGAGGCGAAGGAGGACAGCTGGTCGACCATGACGTTGATGGTGTTCTTCAGTTCGAGAATCTCGCCCTTGACGTCCACCGTGATCTTCTTGGACAGGTCGCCGTTTGCCACCGCGGTCGTCACCGCCGCGATGTTACGCACCTGGCCGGTCAGGTTCGATGCCATGAAGTTCACGTTGTCGGTCAAGTCCTTCCAGGTGCCGCCGACGCCGGGCACGTAGGCCTGGCCGCCGAGTTTACCTTCGGTGCCGACCTCGCGCGCCACGCGCGTCACCTCCGAAGCGAAGGAGCGCAGCTGGTCCACCATGACGTTGATGGTGTCCTTCAGCTGCAGGATTTCGCCGCGCACGTCCACCGTGATCTTTTTCGACAGGTCGCCGTTCGCCACGGCGGTCGTCACTTCCGCGATGTTACGCACCTGCGAGGTCAGGTTGCCCGCCATTGAGTTCACCGAGTCGGTCAGGTCCTTCCAGGTGCCGGCCACGCCCTTCACCTGCGCCTGGCCGCCCAGTTTACCTTCGGTACCGACCTCGCGCGCCACGCGCGTCACTTCCGAGGAGAAGGAGGAGAGCTGTTCCACCATCGTGTTCGCGGTCTGCGCCGCGCGCAGGTACTGGCCCTTCAGCGGGTGCCCGTCGACTTCGAGCGCCATGGTCTGCGACAGGTCGCCCTTTGCCACTGCGCCGATGACGCGCGCCATTTCGGTGGTCGGGCGCACCAGGTCGTCGATCAGGGTGTTGACCGAACTGATGATGGTGCTCCAGCCGCCGACCACGCCCGGCACGTCGGCGCGCTGGGTCAAGTGGCCCTCGCGGCCGACCACGCGCGACACCTTGGTTACGGTCTCGACCATCTTCTGCTTGGTCTCGATGATGTCGTTGAGCGTGTCGGCGATCTTGCCCGATACGCCAGTCCAATCGGAAGGCATGCGTACCGAGAAGTCACCCTTTTTCAGGGCCATCAGCGTGGCCAGCAGGAGTTTGACGTCCAGCTGTTCAGCCATGTCGGTCATTGTGTTCATCGACGGTCGTTCCTCGTTTTGGGTGGGTATGGTGCGGTGTTGTGGTTCAGGCCGGTCCTGGTGAAAGTCGTGGACGAGCGCTTTGGAAAGTGTTACACAGAAACTATGGAAAGATACTCTTGTGCGAAATCAAGTCAACCCCTGGATCCCTTGATACTTGCACAATTGAAATAAATATTGGACAAGCGCGCGGAGGTTAGCGTAAATAGATTTTCCCGGTCGCACGGTTGATGTGACCAAACAATGTTCGTTGCGCAACTGCGACATCGAATATGCCTGTACAACACGCTGAAGCTTGTTAAAATTGCCAGTATGCATGCTTTCGTGGCTGCTTTGCACTAGCATATACAAGTCATCACTGAGAAAGAAGCGAGCACTATGGTCGAGACTGCACAGTTGGTGCAGCTGATGGAGACGCAGGACCCTGGCGGCTGGAGCCAGATCCTCTTCGGGCTGGCGCGCCAGCTCGGCTTCGATCAGGTGCTGTATGGCATGGTCGGCTCGCGCCATGCCCAATTCGAACGCGCATTCTTGCGCAGTAATTATTCGTCCGCGTGGCGCGAGCGCTACGATGCCTCGCGCCTGGCTTATGTCGACCCGACGGTGGGACATTGCCTGAGCAGTACCTTGCCGATCGTCTGGGAGCCGGCCGTCTTCGACGGGCCGGAGGGCAGCGCGCTCTACGAGGAGGCCTGCGTCTACGGCATCCGCACCGGCGTGACGCTGCCGGTGCATGGGCCCAACGGGGAGTTCGGGGTGCTCAGTTTCGCTTCGGATGCGCCGGCCGGCAGGGAATTTTCGCGGCATATCGCGCAGGTGATGCCGGCCCTGAGCCTGGTGCGCGATTATGCGTTCGCGTCCGCGATCCGCTTCCTGGGCGGCGGTGCCAATACCGCTAGCGGAGATACCGTGCCGCGCCTGACCCGGCGCGAGCTCGAAGTGCTCAACTGGGTCATGGCGGGCAAGTCGTCCTGGGAGATTTCAAAGATTACGAATTGCTCCGAGGCGACCGTAAACTTTCACCTGGCCAACGTGCGCCAGAAATTCAACGTCAATACCCGGCAGCAGGCGGTGGTGAAGGCGATCGCGCTCGGACTGATCAGCCCTGAAGATCGCCATCGTTGAGCTTGCCGTTGACGTAGAGCTTCAGCAGGATCGCGACCGGTGCCGGAATCGCCAGCCCGGTCTCGAAACGGCTGCCGCTCGACTGGGTCACGCCGAAACGGCCCCAGAATTTTTCCTGGCTCTCGCGCTTGCTGATGCGGAACTGTCGCAGGTCCACGTGCGCGGCGCGCGGCGGTTGCGGCAGCGCGGCCGGGATTGCGGCCGGCATGGCGCCCGGTTGCATGGTCGGGCGGGCAAGCATGGATTCGCAGACGAAATCGTTCGGCATGGTGCGGTCTCCTCGTTGTTCAGTAGCAAAGCTTTAGTATTCCACCGTCGTTTCCCCCAGCCCACCTAGCAGTCCTGCTAGTTCCGTTTCTGCCCGGATTGCATGACGCTTTATGCGCTTCGCATACTTTTTCATCAAAGACACAGGGAGAACGAAAATGGCACTGCAGATCAATATCGCAGCACGGCGTGAATTCAAGTCCCGCGATTTGTGGGAAATGCATACCCTTCGCGCAAAGGTGTTCCAGGGCCGCCTGGGCTGGGAAGTGCCGGTCCTGTCGGGCATGGAAATCGACGGCTACGACGCGCTCGAGCCGCACTACATGATGATGCGCGAGCCCGGCGGCGGCGTCCTGCGCGGCTGCTGGCGCCTGCTCCCGACCGAAGGGCCCTACATGCTCAAGGACTCGTTCTCCCAGCTGCTGCACGGCCAGCCGGCACCCTGTCACGAGCGCATCTGGGAACTGTCGCGCTTCGCCATCGAAACCGGCGGCAGCGGCCACTTCGGCTTCTCGGAAATCACGATGGAGTCGATCGCGGCGATCATCCGCTACGGCCACGAGCAGGGTATCGAACGCTACGTCACGGTGACCACCACCGCGATCGAGCGCCTGCTGCGCCGCGCCGGCGTGGTCACCGAGCGCCTCGGTCCGCCGCTGGTGATCGGGGTCGAGACCGCGGTCGCGCTGTACGTCGACATCGAGCCGACCTGCCGGGTGCTGTTCGATACGCGGCTGGCGAGCTGAGGTAGCCGACGTGACTGCGGCGTCAACGTAGGGTGGGCACTCCGTGCCCACGCATGACGCACGGTCCCGCAGTTCGCGGCGGAGAAGTGTCGCCCGCAAAGCATGCGACGGACAGTGCGTCGGCTACGTTCGGCGTTTCGAGCGACACCTCGCGGTCAACGCAAGAAGGATGCGTACGTAGCGCGTGGGCACGGCGTGCCCACCCTACGTCACTTCAGCTGTTTGAGCAGGAAGGTATAGGTCAGCGCCCACATGCGCGCGGTCTGGGCATTGTTGGCGGCGCCGGCATGGCCGCCCTCGGTGTTTTCCCAGTACAGCACGTCGTGGCCCTGGTCCTGCATCAAGGCCGCCATCTTGCGCGCGTGGCCCGGGTGCACGCGGTCGTCGCGGGTCGAGGTGGTGAACAGCACGCGCGGGTAATGCTTGTCCTTGAACACGTTGTGGTAGGGCGAGTACTTGCCGATGAATTCCCACTGCTTCGGGTCGTCCGGGTCGCCGTACTCGCCCATCCAGGACGCGCCCGCCAGCAGCTGGTGGTAGCGGCGCATGTCGAGCAGGGGCACCTGGCAGACCACGGCGTTGAACAGGTCCGGCCGCTGGGTCAGCGCGGCGCCGACCAGCAGGCCGCCGTTGCTGCCGCCCATGATGCCGAGGTGGCGCGGGCTGGTCACCTTGCGCTTGATGAGGTCCTGGGCCACGGCGATGAAGTCGTCGTAGGCCTTCTGGCGATTGCCCTTCAGGGCGGCCTGGTGCCAGCGCGGCCCGAATTCGCCGCCGCCGCGGATGTTCGCCAGCACATACACGCCGCCCTGGTCGAGCCAGGCGTTGCCGATCATGCCGCTGTAGGAGGGCTTGAGCGAGACCTCGAAGCCGCCGTAGGCGTACAGGACGGTCGGATTCTTGCCGTCGAGTCTGGCCTTGCGTGCCATGACCACGAAATACGGCACCATGGTGCCGTCCTTCGAACGCGCTTCGAACTGCTCGACCTTGTAGGGGCTGGCGTCGAAGTAGGCCGGCATGGCTTTCAGGCGCTCGCGCGCGTCAACCCCGACCTGTCCCAGGTAGAGCGTGCTCGGATGCAGGAAGTCGGTCACGGTCAGGAAGTACAGGTCGGACTCGATGTCGTCGAGCGCCGACACGGCGAGCGTGCCGATGGAGGGCGCGGCGACCTCGCGCCGCTGCCAGGCCTTGCCGTCGCGGCGCAATTCGACCACGCGGTTCTTGACCTTGTCGAGGACGGTGAGCAGCAGGGCGTTCCTGGTGACCGTCACGCCGTCGAGCGAGGTGGTGGGGCCCGGCGTGAACAGCGACTCGAAGTTGCGCTCGCCGCGCAGGAAGCCGGCGAAGTCGATCGCCAGCAGGCTGCCCTGGGGCCAGCTGCGGCCATCCACGGCCCAGTCAGAGCGCAGTTCGACCAGCAGCTGGTCGCGCACGGCGTAGGCGTTGGCATCCAGCGGCTTGTCGATCTTCGCCAGCTTGCCGCCGTCGCGCAGGAACAATTCGCCCGTGTAGAAGTCGATCTGGCGCGACACGAATTCGCGCTCGAAGCCGGGCGTCGCATCCTTCCAGGCCGAGGCCGACAGATCGGTGGCCTGGGCTTCGAACACGGTGCGCGCGTTCGCCAGCGGCTCGCCGCGCTTCCATTCCTTGACGATGCGCGGGTAGCCCGAGCTCGTCATCGAACCGGCGCCGAAGTCGGTGGCCACGAACAGCGTGTCGCGGTCGATCCAGCCGATGCTGCTCTTTGCTTCGGGCAGGGCGAAGCCCCCGGCCACGAAGGCGCGCTCCTCCAGGTCGAATTCGCGCACCACGCGGGCGTCGCCGCCGCCGCGCGAGAGCGACACCAGGCAGCGCGTGCCGCGCGGCTCCAGGCAGGACACGCCGGCCCAGACCCAGTTCTCGTGCTCGTCGCGCGCCAGCTGGTCGAGGTCGATCACGGTTTCCCAGGCTGGCGCCTCCTTGCGGTATTCGGCCAGGGTGGTGCGGCGCCAGATGCCGCGCACGTGATGGGCGTCGCGCCAGAAGTTGTACAGGTAGTCGCCGTGC
>DOUW01000156.1 GCA_003520365.1 Massilia sp. | reverse complement strand
GCCGTACAGGGTGCTCAAGGGGCCGTAGACGACTTCGATGCGTTCGATCGCCTCCAGGGGAATCGCGTTCCAGCTGGCGACGCCGCTGGTGGCGGAGCCGATGCGCACGCCGTCGAGCAGGACCACGACCTGGTTGCTGTTGGCGCCGCGCAGGAAGACGCTGGTGCTGGCGCCGGCGCTGCCGTTGCGCGTGATCTCGATGCCGGGCTGGCGCTGCAGGACGTCGGCGACCGAGCCGGCGCCCGAGCGCGCGATCTCGTCGCGCTCGATGACGGTGGTCTGGGCGATCACGTCGGCGGCGCGTTGCGGCATGCGCGCGGCGGTGACGACGACGGTATCGATGGAGGTGGAAGCGGAAATGCCATCGGCGTGCGCGAAAGGCGCAGCCATGGCGAGCGCGAGCGACGATGCGGCCGCTTGCCGTGAAACGTGAAAGGTCATGATGGTACTCGGGTTGGACAACCAGCCCACGTCCCCGTAGGCCAGATTGAACAGAGAGATGTCCGCGGACATCCCTCCACCTTTTGGCCGGTATCCGGGCTGGCAAGTGGAGCCGTCCGACCTTCCCATGCGACTGCACAGTGGTCTGGGGAGACGGTTTGCCGCGCGAACGCGGCACTTGCTTACCGTTGCGGGGGCAGCACACGTTGGCCTCGAGAGGCTTCGTGTTTCCCGTTTAACTGCGCCCGTGAACACGGGCGCGAGCACCAAAACGGCGCCATTATACGGTGATGCTGGCGATGTTGTCAGTCTTTCAGCACGAGCAATTCGCCGTAGCCGATGCGGTGCGGTGTGCGCGCCGCCTCCAGCGCGGCCGTTATTAAGGGCTGTCCGGTGAACAGTGCGCGCAGCAGGCGCATGGTGCCGGCATGGCAGATGACGAGGGCCTGCGGCTGCCTGGCGCCGCGCAGTTCGGCTCGCATGTCGTCGAGAAAAGCGGCAACGCGGCGCGCGACATCGAGTACGGATTCGCCGCCGCCGGGACGGTAATGCAGCAGGTCGTCCGCCCAGGCGTCGATTTCGGAACGCGCGATGGTGTCCCAGCTGCGCAGTTCCCAGGCGCCGAAGTCCATCTCGGCCAGGCGCGCGTCGAAACGCAGCGGCGACGGATCCAGCGAACGGGCCAGCGCGGCGCAGCGTTCCAGGGGACTGGCATAGGTCGGCATGGTCCCGGGCAGGCCGGCGGCGCGGAGCGCATCGCGCACCCTGGCCGTTTCATGTGCGGGAGCGACGACGTCGCTGCTGCCGTAGCACAGGCCGGGATCGACGCCGGGCCGCGGGTGGCGCACGAGCAGCAAACGCATGCTTACGCCAGTGCGCCCTGGCCGAGGCTGGCCAGGACGATCAGATAGACGGCCACTTCCGCCACTTGCTGGACGGCGCCCAGGCAGTCGCCGGTGTAGCCCTGGAGGCGCGCCTGGAACTTGCGGGCCAGCCAGAGCGCGGACAGGGCAGCAGCTGCGATACAGGCTGCCAGCGCCGCGGCGCCCAGCAAACCATACGCGACCAGCACTGCGCCCGGCAGCAAGGCCGTGAGCGCGGCGATGGCGAATTCCCCGCTTGTCATCTCCTGCGCCAGGGGTTTGGATTTACCTTCGGCACGCGCATAGGCCATGCGCCAGATAAGACTGGTCGCAGCGAGGCGCGACAGCGGATGCGCGACGAACAGGGCGGCGATGGCGCTGCTCGGCGGCAGCAGCGCGAGCGCCGTGCATTTCACGCCCAGTATGCAGACGATGCCGATCGCGCCATAGGCGCCGATGCGCGAGTCCTTCATGATCTCGAGCACGCGTTCGCGCGTCAGGCCGCCGCCCAGGCCATCGCAGGTGTCGGCGAAGCCGTCTTCGTGGAAGGCGCCGGTGACGTAGATCGAGGCCGCGGTCGACAGTACCGCGGCGACCGGCGCCGGCAGCACCAGGGCCGCGAGCAGATAGACCGCTGCCGCGACCGCGGCGACTACGCAGCCGACCAGCGGGAAGTAGCGCGATGCATGATGCAGCCACTCGGGCTGGAAGCCGACCCAGCGCGGAATCGGCAGCCGCGTGAAGAACTGCAGGGCGATGAAGAACAGGCGCAGCTGCTGCATCTTATTCGCCGCTGGTGCTGACCTGGGCCGACGAGAAGGTCGCCATCTCGGCCAGGAAGTTCGCCGCCGCATGCAGCAGGGGCAGGGCGAGCGCGCTGCCGGTGCCTTCGCCCAGGCGCAGGTCGAGCTGCAGCAGGGGACGCGCGCCGAGGTGATCGAGCATCAGGCGATGGCCCTGCTCGTTCGAGCAGTGGGCGAATACGCAGTAGTCGAGGATCGCCGGCTGCAGGCGCGCCGCTACCAGCAGTGCACTGGTGACAATGAAGCCGTCGATCAGCAGCACCTTGCGCAGCGCGGCCGCCTGCAGCATGGCGCCGGCCATCATCGCGATTTCGAAGCCGCCGAAGGTGGCCAGTACCGCCAATGGATCGTCGACGCCCGCATGTTGATTCACTGCTGCTTCGAGCACGGCCTGCTTGCGGCGCACGCCCTCGGGGGAGAGGCCGGTGCCGGCGCCGACGCACTCGGGCAGGGGGATGCCGGCCAGCTTGTGCATCAGGGCTGCCGCGGCAGTGGTGTTGCCGATGCCCATCTCGCCGAAGCCGATGACATTGCCCGGCAGGTCGCGTGCCAGTGCCATGCCGCGTTCCATGGCGAGCGCGCACTCGTCCATGCGCATCGCCGGCTCGAGCGCGAAATTACGTGTACCGGAGGCGACCTTGCGGTCGACAAGACCGTCGCGTACGCCGAAATCGTGGTTGACGCCGGCATCGATGATCTGGATTGCGCAATTGTTCTGGCGCGCGAAAACGTTGATCGCCGCGCCGCCGGCCAGGAAGTTCTCGACCATCTGCCAGGTCACTTCCTGTGGGTAAGCCGATACACCTTCCGCGACGATGCCGTGGTCCGCGGCAAACACCAATATAGCGGGGCGGTCGATGCGCGGCGTGGTGCTGGCCTGGATCAGGCCGAGCTGGCGGGCCAGTGCTTCCAGGCGCCCCAGGCTGCCGAGCGGCTTGGTCTTGTTGTCGATTGCCGCCGCAAGGGTAGCGGCGAGTTCGTCGTTATGGATGGGAACCAAGTCTGGAATACGCATCGTTGTCGCTGTATAAAGTAGAGGCGGCGGCAACGATAGCACACGAAGAGACCCTTGCAAGCCGCCGGCGGCTTTGCTATAGTCCTGTTCCTCGTGAAAACGACAACGAAATCAAGTAGTTGAAGAGTTCACGAAGGCCGCACAAAACGCGGTGCTGTAAAAAAG
>DOUW01000548.1:13602-14190 GCA_003520365.1 Massilia sp. | reverse complement strand
AATTGAACATGCACTGTATCCCAGCCGGGGACCGGCGCCGGCCGCCATGCGATGAAATGCCGATGCGCGCGACGAATATCAAAAACCGGCCCCTGGGCTGCGCGTTGACAGCACTTCCCTGCCCCGCCGGAATGTCCGGACCCATCATGTGGGCGGCGCGTCCAAGGGATAAAAGACAAGGCCGCCTGGCGGAGGCCTTGTCGCGGGAGCGGGCGTCGCCCCGGTGGGCGGACCTGGCCGCCCTACTGCCGCATCAGAACGAGGTCATCACCTGGAACCAGGCGCGCGTGCGCGAGCTGCTGCCGTCGACGTCGCGGCCATTCGCGGCCAGGCCCGGGTTGCTGCCGACCTTGCGCGCCACCGTGACCTGGGCCGTGGTGCCGGCCAGCGGACGCGATCAGAAAAATCATATTGTTCTAGATCAATACGTAATTTGTTACGGTACAACACAGGCTTACATAGAAAACTACTCGAAATAACAAGAAAGACCGTTGTTCAGTATTGTTCAGGCAACAAAAAAGACAGCCGAAGCTGCCTTGATTTCCGATGGGCGTGGAATAAAAAAAGGCAGCCCGAAGGCTGCCTTTT
>DOUW01000548.1:0-13483 GCA_003520365.1 Massilia sp. | reverse complement strand
CGCGGTGTCGGCCAGCACGGTCACGCCGTTCGGCTGCACCTCGAGGATACCGCCGGCAACGAAGACGAACTCCTCGCCGCCATTGGCGGTCTGGATGCGCACGGCACCGGGGCGGATCCGGGTGATCAGCGGGGTGTGCTTCGGGTAGATACCCAGCTCGCCCGCTTCGCCCGGCAACGCGACGAATTCGGCTTCGCCCGAGAAGATCTGCTCTTCGGCCGAGACCACGTCAACGTGAATAGTGTTTGCCATGTGTGTCCTTCAGGTTGAAGAAACCGATTAGGAAGCCAGTTTCTTGGCTTTTTCGATCGCTTCTTCGATGGTGCCGACCATGTAGAACGCCTGTTCCGGCAGGTGGTCCAGTTCGCCCGACGCGATCATCTTGAAGCCCTTGATCGTGTCTTTCAGCGAAACGTACTTGCCCGGGGAACCGGTGAACACTTCAGCGACGTGGAAAGGCTGCGACAGGAAACGCTGCATCTTACGAGCGCGTGCCACGGTCAGCTTGTCTTCCGGCGCCAGTTCGTCCATGCCCAGAATCGCGATGATGTCGCGCAGTTCCTTGTAGCGCTGCAGGGTGCCCTGCACGGCGCGCGCGGTCTCGTAGTGTTCCTGGCCGACGACCAGCGGGTCGAGCTGGCGCGAGGTCGAGTCCAGCGGATCGACTGCCGGGTAGATACCCAGCGAAGCGATGTCACGCGACAGAACGACGGTCGAGTCCAGGTGGGCGAAGGTGGTTGCCGGCGACGGGTCGGTCAAGTCATCCGCAGGGACGTACACGGCCTGGATCGAGGTGATCGAGCCGGTCTTGGTCGAGGTAATACGCTCTTGCAGGCGGCCCATTTCTTCGGCCAGGGTCGGCTGGTAGCCCACCGCGGACGGCATACGGCCCAGCAGTGCCGACACTTCGGTACCGGCCAGGGTGTAGCGGTAGATGTTGTCGACGAAGAACAGAACGTCCTTGCCTTCGTCACGGAAGGCTTCCGCCATGGTCAGGCCGGTCAGTGCGACGCGCAGACGGTTGCCCGGCGGTTCGTTCATCTGGCCATAGACCATCGCCACTTTCGAGTTGGTCGGGTTTTCCAGGTCGACGACCTTGGCGTCCGCCATTTCGTGGTAGAAGTCGTTGCCTTCACGGGTACGCTCACCGACACCGGCGAACACGGACAGACCCGAGTGCGCTTTAGCGATGTTGTTGATCAGTTCCATCATGTTGACGGTCTTGCCGACGCCGGCGCCGCCGAAGAGGCCGATCTTGCCGCCGAGGACGTAGGGCGTGAGGAGGTCGATGACCTTGATGCCGGTCTCGAACATCTGGGTCTTCGACTCGAGCTGGTCGAAGTTCGGCGCCTGGCGGTGGATGCCCCAGCGCTCGGTAGNNCTTGGCGAACGGGCAGACCAGGTCAATCACTTTAATACCGGTTTCCAGCAGGTCGGTCGATGGCGACAGTTCGTCGTACACCGGAGCCGAGCGGTGGATCGAAGCCATGCGCTCGTGGCTGACCGGACCGCACTCGTCGATCGGGTTGCCCAGCACGTCCATGATGCGACCCAGGGTCGCGACGCCGACCGGCACCATGATCGGGTTGCCGGTGTTCTGGATGGTCATGCCGCGACGCAGGCCTTCCGAGCTGCCCAGCGCAATGGTACGGACGATGCCGTCGCCCAGCTGCTGCTGCACTTCCAGCGTCAGTTCGGAGCCTTCCATTTTCAGTGCGTCGTAAACCTTCGGCATGGCGTTACGCGGGAATTCCACGTCAACCACTGCGCCGATACACTGAACGATTTTGCCATCAGCCATGTTCGTTCCTTCAGATATAGTTAAATTCTTTATTTAGACCGCTGCCGCGCCGGCGACGATCTCGGAGAGTTCTTTGGTAATCGCTGCCTGGCGGGTCTTGTTGTAGACCAGCTTCAGTTCGCCGATGACGTTACCCGCGTTGTCGCTTGCCGCTTTCATCGCCACCATGCGCGCCGACTGCTCGGACGCCAGGTTCTCGGCGACGGCCTGGTACACCAGGGCCTCGACATAGCGCACAAGCAGCTCGTCGATCACGACTTGCGCTTCCGGCTCGTAGATGTAATCCCACGAGATGCCGCCTTTTTCCTGTTCCAGGTGCTTGGCCGGCAACGGGAGCAGCTGTTCGACGACCGGTTCCTGCTTCATCGTGTTGATGAACTTGGTGTAGCACAGGTAGACCGCGTCCAGCTGGCCGTCCTGGTATGCGTCGAGCATGACCTTGATCGGGCCGATCAGCTTTTCCAGGTGCGGCGTATCGCCGATCTGCGTTGCGTGCGAGACGACCTTGGCGCCGATGCGGTTCAGGAAGCCCAGGCCCTTATTGCCGATGGCAACTGCCTCGATGCGGTTGCCCGCCGCTTCCATTTCGCGCGACTTCTGCGTCACCTGGCGCAGGATGTTGGTGTTCATGCCGCCGCACAGACCCTTGTCGGTCGTGACGACGATGAAGCCGACAGCTTTTGCCTGCACGTTCTTGGCTTGCGCCATGAAGACGTGCGTGTACTCCGGATTCGCGCCAGCAAGATTAGCCGTGATGTTACGAACTTTCTCACTGTAGGGACGGGCGGCGCGCATCCGGTCCTGCGCCTTGCGCATCTTGGATGCGGCGACCATTTCCATCGCCTTGGTGATCTTCTTCGTATTCTCTACGCTCTTGATCTTGCCACGTATCTCTTTGCCTACTGCCATGAGTCCTTACTCCTTCCGGTCACCAGCATCGCCATGTTGCCAAGGCGATGCTGGATTCTTCCTCATTTATTAGAATGCGCCGGATTTCTTGAAATCAGCAATGGCGGCGGCCAGCGCAGCTTCGCCGTCCTTGTCCAGTTGCTTGGTTTCGTCGATCTTCGACAGCAGGGAAGCGTGGCTCGCCTTCAGGAAGTTGTGCAGGCCGTGCTCGAACGGCAGCACTTGCTTGACTTCGATGTCGTCCAGGTAGCCCTTGTTGACGGCGAACAGCGATGCGGCCATCAGCGAGGTCGACAGCGGCGAGAATTGCGCCTGCTTCAGCAGTTCGGTCACGCGTGCACCGCGGTCCAGCTGCTTGCGGGTCGATTCGTCCAGGTCCGATGCGAACTGCGCGAACGCAGCCAGTTCACGGTACTGCGCCAGGTCGGTACGGATACCGCCGGACAGGCCCTTGATGACCTTGGTCTGGGCGGCGCCACCGACGCGCGAGACCGAGATACCGGCGTTGATCGCAGGACGGATACCGGCGTTGAACAGCGAGGTCTCCAGGAAGATCTGGCCGTCGGTAATCGAAATCACGTTGGTCGGAACGAAGGCCGAGACGTCGCCTGCCTGGGTTTCGATGATCGGCAGTGCGGTCAGCGAGCCGGTCTTGCCGGTCACGGCGCCGTTGGTGAACTTCTCGACGTAGTCGGCGTTCACGCGTGCTGCGCGCTCGAGCAGACGGCTGTGCAGGTAGAACACGTCGCCTGGGTAAGCTTCGCGGCCCGGCGGGCGGCGCAGCAGCAGCGAAATCTGGCGGTAGGCAACTGCCTGCTTCGACAGGTCATCATAGACGATCAGCGCGTCTTCGCCGCGGTCGCGGAAGTATTCGCCCATCGCGCAGCCCGAGTAGGCCGAGATGTACTGCATGGCGGCCGATTCCGACGCCGATGCCGCGACAACGATGGTGTACTCCATCGCGCCGTGCTGTTCCAGCGAACGCACGATGTTCTTGATGGTCGATGCCTTCTGGCCGATTGCAACGTACACGCAGGTGACGCCCTGGCCCTTCTGGTTGATGATCGCGTCGACTGCGACAGCCGATTTACCGGTCTGGCGGTCGCCAATGATCAGCTCACGCTGGCCACGGCCGATCGGCACCATCGCGTCGATCGACTTGATGCCGGTCTGCATCGGCTGCGAGACGGATTCACGGGCGATCACGCCCGGTGCGATCTTTTCGATCGGGGCGGTCAGCTTGGCGTCGATCGGACCCTTGCCGTCGATCGGCTGGCCCAGTGCGTTGACGACGCGGCCACGCAGTTCCGGACCGATCGGCACTTCCAGGATGCGGCCGGTGGTCTTGACGGTGTCGCCTTCGGAGATGTGCTCGTACGAGCCCAGGATGACGGCGCCGACCGAGTCGCGCTCGAGGTTCATCGCCAGACCGAAGGTGTTGCCAGGGAATTCCAGCATCTCGCCTTGCATCACGTCCGACAGACCATGGATGCGGCAGATACCGTCGGCGACGGAGATCACCGTGCCTTGATTGCGAACGTCAGCCGAACCTTCCAGGCCCTGGATCCGGCTCTTGATCAGCTCGCTGATTTCAGATGGGTTAAGTTGCATAATTGCTAACTCCTAATAGTTTCTTGATGCGTAGGGCAAGGACGTGAGATGCCGGTCGAAGGTGCTAAGTTCCTGCGAAGTGACGCTTACGAGACCAGCGCAACATGCATCTGTTGCAGCTTGGCGCGTACCGAGGTATCGAGCACTTCATCACCGACCACTACACGCACGCCACCGATCAGCGACGGGTCCACGGTGACCATGGGATTGAGCTTGCGGCCAAATTTCTTTTCCAGCGTTGCGACCAGTTGCGCCACCTGGGCATCGGTCATGTCGAACGCGCTGTAGATGGTCGCGTCGGCAGCGCCTGCCTGCGCGTTCTTCAGCACCTGGAACTGCGCGCCGATTTCCGGCAGCAGCGCAATGCGGCCGTTTTCGGCCAGCATCGTCAGGAAGTTCGACGCTTCCGGGGTCATCGGCGACTTCACGAGCGAGGCCAGGGTGCCGGTGATATCGGCGGCGGACACGTTCGGGTTGGCGGCAAACGCCTGCACATCAGGGTTGGCACCGACTTGCGCCAGTTCGGACACGAGTTCGGACCAGGCTGCCAGGTTGCCCTGTTGGGCAACACGGAACAGCGCTTCGGCGTAGGGACGGGCGACGGTTGCGAGTTCAGCCATGATCAGAGCTCGGTCGACAGTTGCGACAGCAGGGCGGCGTGCGCTTCTGCGTTCACTTCGCGCTTCAGGATCTGCTCGGCGCCCTGGACTGCCAGTGCGGCCACCTGGCCACGCAGTTCTTCGCGCGCGCGCGTTACCTGCTGCTCGGCGTCGGCCTTGGCGGCAGCGACGATACGGGCGGCTTCTTCAGCGGCGGTCTTCTTGGCTTCGTCGATGATCAGCGCGGCACGCTTTTCGGCGTCGGCGATACGCTTCTGGCCTTCGTCACGGGCGCCGGCCAGTTCGGCCTGCACGCGCTTTTCGGCAGCGGCCAGGTCGGCCTTGCCGCGGTCGGCGGCAGCCAGGCCGTTCGCGATCCGCTCGGCGCGCTCGTCGAGTGCCTTCATCAGCGGCGGCCACACGAATTTCATCGTGAAGGCGGCCAGGATGAGGAAGACGACGAGCTGGGCAAACAGAGTTGCGTTAAGGTTCACGGTTTTTCCTCTCTCACAAAAACGGATGCCGAACCGTGATGGTTCGGCCCTTGTAACCTATTGCCTGGTCGATTAGACCGGGGTGAACGGGTTTGCGAAAGCGAACAGCATGGCGATACCAACGCCGATCAGGAATGCCGCGTCGATCAGGCCAGCCAGCAGGAACATCTTGGTCTGCAGGGTGTTCATCAGTTCAGGCTGACGTGCCGAGGCTTCCAGGTACTTACCGCCCATCAGAGCGATACCGATACATGCGCCGATAGCGCCGAGGCCGATGATCAAACCGCAAGCCAGTGCAACAAAAGAAACGTCAGTCATGATTACTCCAAAAAGTTAATTTAAAAACTAGATTAAAAACTACAACTTCGTTACAACCACTATCTTGTTCGATGCTTGCGGCGCCGATCAGTGGCCTTCGTGGGCCTGACCGAGGTACACCAGCGTCAGCATCATGAAGATGAATGCCTGCAGGAACACGATCAGGATGTGGAAGATCGCCCAGATCGAGCCTGCGATTACGTGGCCGACGAAACCGAAGACGGTCGCGGTCGAACCAAGCAAAGCGATCAATAGGAACAGCAGCTCGCCGGCGAACATGTTGCCGAACAGTCGCATACCGAGCGACACCATTTTTGCTGCGTATTCGATGATGTTCAGCAGCAGGTTGAACGGCGCCATGTAGATGCCGAACGGTGCTGCGAACAGTTCGTGGAGCCAGCCGCCCAGGCCCTTGACCTTGATGCCGTAGTACAGCATCAGGACCAGCACGCCCAGCGAAATGCCGATGGTGCCGTTCAGGTCGGCGGTCGGAACCACGCGATGGTAGGGGAACAGGTGCTCGACGCCGAACCACTTGAAGGCTTCCGCGAACATATCAACCGGCAGGAAGTCCAGCGAGTTCATCAGGGCGACCCAGACGAACACGGTCAGCGCCAGCGGCGCGATGAAGCTGCGGTCGCCGTGGACGATCGACTTCGACTGGTCTTCGACCATCTCGACCAGCATCTCGACGGCAGCCTGGAAGCGGCCCGGCACGCCGGAGGTGGCCTTGCGCGCCGCCATCCACAGGATCAGGCAGCCGACGACGCCCATGGCGACCGACCAGAAGATGGTGTCGTAGTGCAGGACGTTGAAGTCGACCGGGTTATCCTGGTGGTGGTTCGCCAGGTGGCCCAGGTGGTGTCGGATGTATTCTGAAGCGGTGGGCGCGTGGGTTGCGCCTTCTGCGGTTGGAGTCGCCATTATCAGTGCCTAAATAATAAGAATATGTAACTTTTCAGCGCCACGATGAAGCCGGCGAGAAGCGCCAGCCAATTTAGATCGCGGTACAACCACGCAGTTGCTCCCAGCAGGGCAAGCGTCAGTGCAATCTTTATAAGTTCCCAGACAAAAAACGTCAGCGGGTTCGTCCCGCCCGGTTTGTGTGCGGCGGCAAACAAGCGCAGCGCCATGATGCCATTAGGCAAGACACAACAGATTCCGCCCAGCACCGCCGAAAACATCGCAGGCCATCCCCCCAGCAGTGCGGCGATGAGGCCTGCGACTACTGTTGCGAACAATTGCAGGGAGACCAGGCGCAACATTTTTATTCTTTCGCCTTAGCCATGAGAAACCGAGTTACGGTGTGGTAATTACATGAATCAGCGGGATTATAAGTTCGTTATACCCGTTGAGTCAAACGATTCCGGCTCTCAAGTGGTAGTGGTGGAGGCAGGAAAATGTGTCATAAATATTGACAGAACGAACAGTTTTCGCCGCAGTTCGCGTGTCGGAATACAGATGTCGGGAGAGGATTTCGGCTTCGAAATCGCGCGCGAAGCATGCCGAAGGACGTAGGGTGGGCGGCTTTGCCGCCCACGCGTTCAGAAAACGCAAGCAATGCCGGGATGCTGAAAGAAGAGAGCATCCTGTTAAGTCTCATCGTTCGGCCAGTTTCCGAACTATTGTTGCAAGTTACCGACAAATGTTTGCGATCGATGCGACACAGCGAGGTCGGACGGCTGGCGTCAGCAAAGTTGATGGAGGGAGCTGATGAAGGGTGCGGCTCTGCGAACTTCGGTTGTACGCGTGGGATCATCCGGTCCGGTGGACCGGATGACAAGCCGCCCACCCTACGTTTCGGCTCAGGCAGGCGAACCGGTTCGCCGTGGGATCATGCGCGCAAACGCGCCAGTACGCCTTCGAGCACGTCGAGGTTCTGGAAGTCGATGATCATCTGCCCCTTCCCTTTCGGCCCCATCTTGAACACGACCGGCGTTGCCAGGCGGTCCGACAGCTCTTCTTCCAGGCGCACGATGTCGCCCGACTTGTCCTTCTGGCGCGCTGTCGCCGCCGGGCTGTTCTGCTCCTCGATCGCGCGCGCCACCAGTTTTTCGGTTTCGCGCACCGACAGCCGCTTCGCCACGACCTGGTTCGCCAGCGCGATCTGGCTGGCGTTGTCCACGGACAGCAAGGCGCGGGCATGGCCCATGTCGATGTCGCCGGCCATCAGCATGGTCTGCACCGGCTGGGCCAGGTTCACCAGGCGCAGCAGGTTCGAGACGGCGCTCCTGGAACGGCCAACCGCGCTGGCGGCCTGTTCGTGAGTGAAATTGAAATCCGAGATCAGGCGCGCGATGCCCTGCGCCTCTTCCAGCGGATTCAGGTCTTCGCGCTGCATGTTCTCGATCAGCGCCATGGCGGCGGCCGACTGGTCGTCGACCTCGCGCACCAGCACCGGGATCTCTTCGAGCCCGGCCAGCTGGGCGGCGCGGAAACGGCGTTCGCCGGCGATGATCTCGTAGCGGCCGCCGTCGACCGGCCGCACCAGCACCGGCTGCATTACGCCCTGGCTCTTGATCGAGGCCGCCAGTTCGTTCAGCGCGCCCTCGTCCATCCGGGTGCGCGGCTGGTACTTACCTGCCTGCAGTTGGGAGATCGGCAAGGCCGAAGGCGCGCCCGCGGGTGCGGGTGCGTCGTCCAGCCCGCCTCCCAGCAATGCGTCGAGGCCGCGGCCGAGGCCCTTGAGTTTTTTGGTCGCCATGTGGATAACTCCTGATTACATCGTCTTGATGCGCTCGACCATCTCGGCCCCGAACGCGATGTAGGCCTGCGCCCCTTTCGAGGAAGGGTCGAACGTCACGCCGGGCACGCCGTACGACGGCGCCTCGGCCAGGCGCACGTTGCGCGGGATGATGGTTTTAAAGACCTTGCCGCCGAAATGCTGCTCGAGCTGCTTCGACACCTGCTGCGACAGCGTCATGCGCGGATCGAACATCACGCGCAAGAGGCCGATGATCTTCAAATCCGTGTTCAGGTTGGCGTGCACCTTCTTGATCGTGTTGACCAGGTCGGACAGGCCCTCCAGCGCGTAGTACTCGCACTGCATCGGAATGATGACGCCGTGCGCGGCGCACAGGCCGTTCAGGGTCAGCATCGACAATGCCGGCGGGCAGTCGACCAGGATGAAGTCGTACTCCGCATCCACCTTCGCCAGCGCGTGCTTCAGGCGGCGCTCGCGGCTGTCCAGTTCGACCATCTCGACTTCGGCGCCGGCCAGCTCGCGGTTCGCCGGCAGCACGTCGAAGCGCCCTGCTTCCGAACGCACGCGTGCGGCGCTCACCTCGGCCTCGCCCAGCAGCACCTCGTAGGTCGAGCTTTCCAGCGTCGCCTTGTTGATGCCCGCGCCCATGGTCGCGTTACCCTGCGGGTCGAGGTCGACCAGCAGCACACGCTGCTCGAGCTTGGCCAGGCCTGCGGCCAGGTTGACGCTGGTGGTCGTCTTGCCGACGCCCCCCTTTTGGTTTGCAACGCAAAAAATCTTTGCCATCTATCTCATCCGGACACGATACATCCTGCTATACCGTTCATACCTTTTAAACCGTATAAACGGTTTATCTGGTTTAAACGGTATAAACCGTTTATATCGTTATGTTTGTTTATTGAATCGTTTGTCGATTTCGCTCGATGAATACCAGGTGGCGTTCCGCTTCCAGCTTGGGCACCCGCAAAGGCCGCAATTCCTGCACCTTCCATTCCTGGGGCAGCCTTTGCTGCTCCTCGGCCGGCGCCGTGCCTTTCAGGGCGATGAATCTGCCGCCCTCGGCCAGCAGGTGCCCGGACCAGTTGACGAAATCCGAGAGGTCGGCAAAAGCGCGCGAGGTGATGACCTCGAAAGGCCCCGCCTTCAAATCCTGCACCTTCATCGTGTACACGGTCACGTTGGCCAGGCCGAGTTCTGCCTTGACCTGGGTCAGGAAGGCGGTTTTCTTGTGCACGGTGTCGATCAGGGATACCTGCATGTCGGGCCGGGCAATGGCCAGCACCAGTCCCGGCAAGCCGCCCCCTGCCCCGACGTCGAGCACGCTTTTTACGCCCTCGAACGCCGGCACCGCGGCCAGCGAATCGAGCAGGTGGTGGGTCACCATCTGCATCGGGTCGCGCAGCGAGGTCAGGTTGTAGACGCCGTTCCACTTGGCCATCAGCGCCAGGTAGTCCATCAATTGCTCGCGCTGCGCGGCCCACAGGGGCAAATCGAGTTCGTCGATGCCGTCGTTCAGCACCTGCATCAGTTTTTCGCGGTCAAAACCCCTCATTGCGCGGCCTCCGCATCCACTGCCGGGGCCGACGTAAAGCCCTTGGCGCCGCGTTTTTTCAGGTGCACCAGCAGCAGGGAGATCGCCGCCGGGGTCACGCCCGAGATGCGCGAGGCCTGGCCCAGGGTCTCGGGACGCTGTTTATCCAGCTTCTGGCGCACCTCGATCGACAGCGCCGCGATCTCCAGGTAGTCCAGGTTTTCAGGCAGTTTCAGGTTCTCGTAGTGGTCATGACGCTCGACTTCACGCGCCTGGCGGTCGATATAGCCCGCGTATTTCAGCTGGATTTCGACCTGTTCCTTGACCGCCGGATCTTCCACACCCGGGCCGCCCAGGGGCTGGCCTTCGCTACCCACCATCGTCACCAGGGTGTCGTAATCGACGTTCGGCCTGCGCAGCAGGTCGGCCAGGTTGTACTCGCGTTCAATCGCCTGCCCCACCACGCGCTCGGACTCGGCGGCTGCCAGGATGCGCGGGTTGACCCAGGTCGAGCGCAGGCGCTCGAGCTCGCGCGCCACCGCTTCGCGCTTCTTTTCAAACGCTTCCCACTGGGCGTCGCCGACGACGCCGAGCTTGCGGCCGATCTCCGTCAGGCGCATGTCGGCGTTATCTTCGCGCAGCGACAGGCGGTACTCGGCGCGGCTGGTGAACATGCGGTAAGGCTCGGCCACGCCCTGGGTGGTGAGGTCGTCGACCAGCACGCCGAGATACGCTTCCGAACGGCCCGGGGTCCAGGCATCCTGTCCCTTGGTTTGCAGCGCCGCGTTCAGGCCGGCGAGCAGGCCCTGGGCCGCCGCTTCCTCGTAGCCGGTGGTGCCGTTGATCTGGCCGGCGAAGAACAGGCCGCGGATTGCCTTGGTTTCGAGCGAGGATTTGAGGCCGCGCGGGTCGAAATAATCGTATTCGATGGCATAGCCCGGACGCAGGATGAAGGCGTTTTCCATGCCTTTCATCGAGCGCACCAGGGCCAGCTGCACGTCGAACGGCAGGCTGGTCGAGATCCCGTTCGGGTAGAACTCGTTGGTCGTCAGGCCTTCCGGTTCGAGGAAGATCTGGTGCGATTCCTTCGAGGAGAAGCGGTGGATCTTGTCCTCGATCGAGGGGCAGTAACGGGGGCCGACACCCTCGATGACACCGGTGTACATCGGGCTGCGGTCGAGGCCGTTGCGGATGATGTCGTGGGTTTGCGCGTTGGTGTGCGTGACCCAGCACGGCACCTGGCGCGGGTGCATGCTGGCCTTGCCCATGTAGGAAAACACGGGGACCGGATCGAGGTCGCCGGGCTGCTCGGTCAGTACCGAGAAGTCGATGCTGCGGCCGTCGATGCGCGGCGGCGTACCGGTTTTCAAGCGGCCCTGCGGCAGCTTCAGCTCTTTCAGGCGGGCGGACAGGGACAAGGCCGCCGGATCGCCGGCGCGGCCGGCGGTGTAATTCTGCAGGCCTACGTGGATCTTACCGTCCAGGAAAGTGCCTGCCGTCAGCACGACGGCGCGGGCGCGGAATTGCAGGCCGATCTGGGTGACGGCGCCGACCACGCGGTCGCCCTCCACCATCAGGTCGTCGACGGCCTGCTGGAACAGCCACAAATTCGGCTGGTTTTCCAGGCGCGAGCGGATCGCCTGCTTGTACAGGATGCGGTCGGCCTGGGCGCGGGTGGCGCGCACGGCCGGGCCTTTGGACGAGTTCAGGATGCGAAACTGGATGCCGGATTCATCGGTGGCAATGGCCATCGCGCCACCGAGGGCGTCGACTTCCTTGACCAGGTGGCCCTTGCCGATGCCGCCAATCGACGGGTTGCAGGACATCTGGCCCAGGGTTTCGATGTTGTGCGTCAGGAGCAGCGTCTTCTGCCCCGTGCGTGCGGACGCGAGTGCCGCCTCGGTGCCGGCATGGCCGCCACCGACGACGATCACGTCGAATTCAGTAGGAAATAGCATGATGGAAGTGTGGAGCGAGGAGACTAATTCTCGATTATAGAAGCATTTACTGGCGCGGACTCAGGCCGGACCGAAAACGCGACGGTTTTTGTTTCACGTGGAACACAGTGTCAAAGCACGGTGATCGCTGTTCCACGTGAAACAATCAACCCATGTGACGACGCGCAGCCATAAAAAAAAGCCGGGCGAACCCGGCTTTTGTTCCACGTGAAACAGCGACTTAGCTCGCCCAGCGCACGATCGCATCGAAGCCTGTCTTGACGATCAGGACCGAGACCACGACCAGGAACAGTTTGCGCACGAAGGCACTACCGTGCTTGATCGCAAGGCGGGTACCGACCAGGGAGCCGGCGATCTGGCAGCAAGCCATCAACAGGCCCAGCTGCCAGAGCAGGTGACCGCTGTAGCCGAACCACAGCAGCGCCGACAAATTACAGGCGACGTTCACGATTTTCGCCGCCGCCGAGGCGCTGAGGAAGTCGAAGCCGAAGAAACGAACGTACAGGAAAATCAGGAAGCTGCCGGTACCCGGACCGAAGAAGCCATCATAAAAACCGATCGCCGCGCCCATCCCGATCGCCCACCAACGTTCCGCCGCGCCGCTATGGACGGGCGCGTGCACCGAGCCCAGGTCCTTCTTGCGGAAGGTATAGATGGCCACCGCCAGCAGGATCAGCGGCAGCAGGCTGCGCACGAAGTCGCCCGGTATCCGGGTGACGGTCCAGGCACCGACAAAGGAAAGGGCAAAGGCCGCCAGCGCCGCCGGCGCCGCCGCGCTCCAGGCAACACGTACGCGGCGACTGTAGTTCACTGCCGCGGCACCGGTGCCGAAGATACTCGCCAGTTTATTCGTGCCGAGCAAGGTCGCCGGCACTTCCTTCGGCAAGAGGGAAAAGATCGCGGGAACCTGGATCAGGCCGCCGCCGCCCACCACGGCGTCCACCAGCCCGGCGAGAAAGGCCGCGCCGCCGAGCCATACGAAGTCAATCATCTACCGCTTTCGATACGTTGAAGAGACGAAATTGTACGCAGGTTCGGACCTCGACGCAGCCTCCAACTTTTCCGCAGCCCAGCCATTCTGGTGTACTCTTTATCGATCCAAACGCACGGGAACAACCATGACCGCCTTTGCCTTCAGCACCGTCGCCCACATCGTTTCCGAACCCGGCGCCGCCAGCCGCCTCGGCGAGATTGTCCGCGAACGCTTCCCCTCCTCCCGCCGCGCGCTGGTCGTCACCGACGCCGGTTTCCTGCGTACCGGCCTGGCCGAGATGCCCTGCCTCGATTTGAAGCGCCAGGGTTTCACGGTCAGCGTGTTTTCAGGCGTGGTCGCCGATCCGCCGGAAGACGTCGTCATGGCAGCGGTGGACTTCGCCCGCGCGAACGACACCGATCTCGTGATCGGCCTGGGCGGCGGCAGCTCGATGGACGTCGCCAAGCTGGTCGCGGTACTGACGGCGAGCGAACAGCCGCTGGCCGAGATCTACGGCATCGGGAAAGTGACGGGCAGCCGCCTGCCGTTGGTGCAGGTGGCGACCACCGCCGGCACCGGCTCCGA
>DOUW01000546.1:267-3779 GCA_003520365.1 Massilia sp. | reverse complement strand
AGCAGGATCTTCGCGAAGCTCAAGCGCAGGGAAACGAACAGGCTGCGCGCGGCCGGCCGTTCGCCGACCTCGAGCGCCGCCATCACCTGAGGAATGCCGGAACCGGCGGCGCCCGGCGCGAAGCGCCGCGTGCACCAGACCACGGCGCAAGCCACCAGCGGCGTCCACAGCAGCGGACTCCACCACCAGCGGGCGTGCAGCTGCGCGAACAGGTCGTAAGTGTATTCGGCCAGCGCGGTGAAGCCGACGATCACCAGGCCCGAGATCACCGCCAGTGCGACCATCACGGCCCGGGCCCACCACAGTTGCCAGTCGGAGAACTCGCTGCGCATCGCATGGCGCCAATCATGCCCGCGCGCGCTCTTGCGTGGGACCGGTTCGCCGTTTTCCGGTGGCTGGTTGCCCGGATCTGTGCTGCTCATCGACTGCTTTCGACTACGTGAGGAAGGTGGGAGGCGGGCCGCACGGGCCCATCCGCAAGACTAACCCGCGCTTCATGAATTAGCAATTCCATTTGTGCAAATGTACGTAATAAAGTTGTCGTCACGCGTGCCAAGAGGAACGTCACGCTTACACTATGGCAACAAACCCAAATAGATTTGTACAAACAAGAGACTTTGGGCAACAATCCGAGCTTTGAATCAGCGCGCGCCAGGACGGTTCGCGCACGCAAGGAGCACCCATGACCGGCGCTGTACGAACTTTTCCGCTCACCGCGGCACGGAACCAGGCATGAGCCTGACCGAACCGGGCCTGAAACCCGAGCCTTCCACCCTGGCGCCCCACGTCGAGCCGCCGAAGGTCCAGCACCGCTTCAGTCTGCTGCACGACAAGGCCGACGACGACGTCATCGACACCAGCATCCGCGCCGGGGTCGAACTGAGCGGCGCCACGCCGTGGATCCTGATGTTCGCGATCCTGGTGGCGTCGATCGGCCTGAACACGAACTCGACGGCGGTGATCATCGGGGCGATGCTGATCTCGCCGCTGATGGGCCCGATCGTCGGCATCGGCTACGGCATCGGTATCTTCGACTTCCCGCTGATCCGGCGCTCGCTGCTGAACCTCGGCATCGCGGCCGGCATCAGCCTGGCGACCTCGACCCTGTACTTCCTGCTGACGCCGCTGCAGGAAGCCCAGTCCGAACTGCTGGCGCGCACCACGCCCACCCTGTGGGACGTGCTGATCGCCCTGGCCGGCGGCCTGGCCGGCATCATCGGCATCACCCGCCGCGAAAAGTCGAACGTGATCCCGGGCGTGGCGATCGCCACCGCCCTGATGCCGCCGCTGTGCACCGCCGGCTACGGCCTGGCCAACGGCGACTGGACCATGTTCGGCGGCGCCTTCTACCTGTTCTCGATCAACTGCGTCTTCATCGCGGCCTCGACCGTGATCGTGATCGAGTACCTGCGCCTGCCGCACCGCAAGTTCGTCGACCCGCGCGTCGAGCGCCGCGTCAAGCGCACCCTGATCGCGGTGGTGACCCTGACCGCCCTGCCCAGCATCTACCTGGCGATCCAGCTGGTCGACAACGAAGTCTTCGACAGCCGCGCCCGCCAGTTCGTGCGACAGGAATTCCATGGCGCCCAGACCCACGTGGTCGACACCAACCTGTCCGCGCTGGAGCGCAAGATCGAGCTGACCCTGGTCGGCGCGCGCATGCCGGCCGAAGCCATCGCCACGATCGAGAAACGGCTGGCCGGCGCCGGCCTGGCGGGGGCGCAGCTGGTGGTGCACCAGGCCGAAGACAGCCGGGTCGACGTGACCAGCCTGAAGGCGGATATCCTGGCCGAGATCTTCCGCGACACCCAGAACGGGCTGCGCGAACGCGACGCCACCATCGCCGAGCTGCGCGAACAGCTGGCGCGGCGCGCTGCCTAGGACAAGACCGCGACCGACATTGCCGCCGAGCTGACCGCCCAGTATCCGGACTGTACCGACGTGCTGGTGGGGAACGTGGTGGTCACCGCCGCCGAGGACGGCAGCGCGCAGCAGGTGCCGATCCTCAGCGCCCGCTGCAAGCGCGCGCTCAAGCCCGAGGAACTGCAGCGCGCCCAGGAATGGCTGAAGGCGCGCACCAAGTCGCCTGGCGCGCGCCTGATGCTGGTGACGCCGACGCGGGGACGGCGCTAGCACGCCGCCGCGCCGCTACGCCGCTACGCCGCCTGTTACTTCTGGAGGTAGAGCACGCGGCCGGACAGCTTGATGTTGCCGGCGCCGGTCGCCATGTCTTCGCCGCCGCTCAAGACGCCGCCGCCGGTGATCTTGGCGTACTTGCCGGTGCCGCCGGTGACCTGGAAGGTCGCGCCGGAGAACACGTAGTTGGTGCCTTCGCCGGTCGGCACGAACTGGCCGCTGTAGTTGGCGAAGATCTGGTCGCCCGACGTCGTCATAACGATGAACTTGCCGTTGCTGAAATTAAACAGCGGGCCGATCGGGGTGATGCAGTCGGTCGCGATGAAGACCACCTTGCCCATCAGTGCGCTCTCGCCGTGGCCGCTGATGGTGCCGCCGAATTTCGACAGGCAGCGATTCGCAGGACCGACAGCCTCGACCAGCACGCCCTCGATTTCCAGGGGTTTGGTGACCCAGCCGCCTGCCGACGCCTGGGCCGTCGCGGCCAGCAGCAGGGAAGCGGTGAGGGCGCGCAGGGTGTTTTTGTACATGAGCATCTCCGATAGGTGGTGTGTAAAATCGAATAATATCTTTTTTGTAATTTTTCGGTCGCACGCTCAGCAGGAACGTGCGCGCCCTGCCCGCTTCACCCGCGCCGCATGAACGCGGCGACTGCCGTGCGCCGGCCGGGGACGCCCTGCGTTACAACTACGTCAACCCATCACATCGGAGAAACCATGCGTGTCGCCACTTTCAACGTCAACGGCATCGGCGCCCGCCTCGGCGCCCTGCTCCAGTGGCTGGAAGAAACCAAACCGGACGTCGCCTGCCTGCAGGAACTGAAGGCGCCCCAGGAACGCTTCCCGCTGGCGGAAATCAATGCCGCCGGCTATGGTGCGATCTGGCAGGGACAGAAGAGCTGGAACGGCGTCGCGATCCTGGCGCGCGGCACGGACCCGGTCGAGGTCACGCGCGGACTGCCGGGCGACCCCAGCGACGAGCAGAGCCGTTACCTGGAGGCAGTGGTGAACGATATCGTGATCTGCGGCCTGTATCTGCCGAACGGCAACCCGGCGCCGGGGCCGAAGTTCGATTACAAGCTGGCCTGGTTCGAGCGGCTGATCGCGCGCGCCCAGCAGTTGATCGACACCGGCGCGCCGGTCGTGATCGCCGGCGACTACAACGTCATGCCGACCGAGCTCGACGTCTACAAGCCCGAACGCTGGGTCGACGACGCGCTGTTCCGGCCGGAAACCCGGGCGGCCTTCCAGCGCCTGGTCAACCAGGGCTGGCTGGACGCATTGCGCGCCATCCACCCGGACGAGGTGATCTACACCTTCTACGATTACTTCCGCAATGCCTACGGCCGCAACGCCGGGCTGCGCATCGACCATCTG
>DOUW01000546.1:0-173 GCA_003520365.1 Massilia sp. | reverse complement strand
TGCTGCTCAGCCCGACCCTGGCGCCGGCCCTGCGCGCCGCGGGCACCGACCACGCCGTGCGCGGGCGCGAGAAGCCGAGCGACCACGTGCCGACCTGGGTCGAGCTGGATTTGTCGGCGTTGAAGGCGTAATTCGAACCCTGGACTGCGACCGTATCTATGGACTCCACCCGA
>DOUW01000547.1 GCA_003520365.1 Massilia sp. | reverse complement strand
GGCGGCGGTGTACGCGGCGCACCCTGCGTACCCGGCGGCGTGCCTGCCGCGGGGCCGGGCGGGGTGCCGGGGACGCCCGCTTTCACGTCCTCGTACCACAGCGAATGGTGGGCCTTGGCCCAGTTCTCGTCGACGGTGCCGTGGCGCATGGCCTCGTAGGCGCCCGGCGTACCCCAGGTGCCGATGTAGATGTGGCCCATGGCCGCCGCGATGTAGAAGGTGGCGCCGATGACGTGCAGGTAGTTCGCAACCTGCAGGACGTAGCGGGTCTGGCCGAAGTTCACGAAGTTCAGCACCAGGCCGGTGATCGACATCACCAGTCCCAGCAGGGTGACGCCGAACCAGAACCAGCTCTTCTCGCCGGCGTTGAAGTAGCCGGCCGGCACGTGCTTGTGTGAAACCAGTCCCCCGCCCTGCTTCACCCACTCCAGGTCGTTGCGGTTGTAGAAGTTACGGCGCAGGAAGGTGATGAACATCACGATCGAGCACAGGATGAAGAGTGGCCCGATGAAGTTGTGCACGTATTTCGAGATCCACGCCACCCAGGAGAAGAAATTGTGTCCCATCCAGGGCAGCATGATCTTCTTGCCGAAAGTGATGATCAGGCCGGTAATGGCGAGCAGGATGAAACTGATCGCCGTGGCCCAGTGCACCTGGCGGTCCCAGCGGCTGAAGCGCTGCAGCTTGCGTCCGGACTGCGGCTCTTCGCGCGCCGGTCCGATCGCCTTGTAGAACAGGAAGATCAACAGCGGCACGCCGATCAGGATGGTGCCGGCGATCGAGGCGATCGGGCCGTTGCGCAGGGTGCGCCAGGTATTCCCGCCGCGCTGGACGATGACGTTGCCTTCGCTCTCGCCGTACTGGCCGAGGAAGTGGCGGTCCATGTGCACGCGCCCGGATTCCGAAGACATCAGGCCCGGTTCGCGGGCACGCGAATCGCCCTCGATCTGCAGCATGGTCTGCTCTTCGGCGTAGGCCGGCTCGGCGCGCTGGTTCGGCACCCCGGCCCAGGCCGCCGGCAGGGTCGATATTCCCAGCAACGCCACCACCAGAGCCAGCATGGCGCGCAGGGCAAACAGGTTCGCTCGCATGGTAGGGCTCCTCAAGGATTGGCGCGGTTGTATTCGTTCTGCTTCTGGTTGCGGTTCTGGATCGTCGCCGACCAGGCCAGGCGGTCATTGTGGAAATGCGTCTGGAAATGGCGGTTGTCTTCCTTGCCCGCGTATTCGCCGCGGATCCACTCGGGATGCTGGTCGACTTCCAGGCAGCCGGTCAACAGCAGCAGCGGCAAGGCCAGGATCAGGTAGCTGGGCTTTTTCATTGTGGGAACCTCCCGCCGCCGTTCTGGAAGTCGCCGACCTCCTGGTTTTCGCGCGGCAGGTCGCCCTTGGCCTTGATCTCGCCGCCGCGCTTCGGGCGGCCATAGGCGATCTTCCAGCCCCACAGCTCGGGACCGTAGCCGCGGGTCTCGACGCGCTGGCGGTAGATGTCGGCGATCAGGTCGGCTTCGCCGCCGAGCAGGGCCTTGGTGCCGCACATCTCGGCGCAGGCCGGCAGCTTGCCTTCGGCGATGCGGTTGCGGCCGTATTTCTTGAACTCGGCTTCCGAGGTGTCCGGCTCCGGGCCGCCCGCGCAGAAGGTGCACTTGTCCATCTTGCCGCGGTGGTTGAACAGGCCGCTGCCGGCGAACTGCGGGGCGCCGAAGGGGCAGGCGTAATAGCAGTAGCCGCAGCCGATGCACTGGTCCTTGCTGTGCAGGACGATGCCGTCCTCGGTGTGGTAGATGCAGTTGGTCGGACACACCGCCAGGCAGGGCGCGTCGGTGCAATGCATGCAGGCGACCGATACCGAGCGCTCGCCCGGCACGCCGTCGTTGATCGTCACCACGCGCCGGCGGTTCACGCCCCAGGGCGTCTCGTGTTCGTTCTTGCAGGCGGTCACGCAGCCGTTGCAGTCGATGCAACGCTCGGTATCGCAAATAAACTTCATCCTCGCGGCCATGTCAGCCTCCTCTGCTCTGCTTGTCGTTGTCTGCTCATGTCCGCCGCGTCAGGCACGCACCACGCGGCACATCGACACCTTGGTTTCCTGCATCATCGTCACGGCGTCGTAACCGTAGGTCCAGCCGGTATTGATGGCTTCGCCGCGCACCGTCGGCGCGCCGTCCTCGGGATAGTGTTTTTCCAGGTCCTCGCCCATCCACCAGCCGCCGAAGTGGAACGGCGCCCACACCAGGCCGATCGGCACCCGCTCGGTGACCATCGCCATCATCTTCAGGCGTGCACCGGTGGGCGTCTCGACCCAGACGTATTCGCCGATGCGGGCGCCGATCTGGGCCGCGTCCTTCGGATTGATCTCGACGAACATGTTCTGCTGCAGTTCGGCCAGCCAGGGGTTGGAGCGGGTTTCCTCGCCGCCGCCCTCGTACTCGACCAGGCGGCCCGAGGTCATGATCAGCGGGAAGTCCTTCGAGTAATCCATGGCCTGCACCGCCTTGTAGAGCGTCGGCAGGCGCAGGAAGTTGGCCTTGTCGTCGTAGGTCGGGTACTTGGCGACCAGGTCGCGGCGCGGCGACATCAGCGGTTCGCGGTGGGTCGGGATCGGGTCCGGGAAGTTCCAGACGTTGCAGCGGGCCCGGGCGTTGCCGAACGGCGCGCAGCCGTGCGAGATGACGACCCGGATGATGCCGCCGGACAGGTCGGTCTTCCAGTTCTTGCCCTCGGCCATGGCCTGCTCGGCCGGAGTGAGTTCGTTCCACCAGCCCAGCTTCTTCAGGAACACGTGGTCGAACTCGGGGTAGCCGACGTCGAGCTGGCTGTCCTTGTTGGTCGAGCCGTCGGCCGCCAGCAGGCTCTCGCCGTTGTGCTCGACGCCCCAGTTGGCGCGGAACGGCAGGCCGCCCTCGGCCACGCTCTTGTTCAGGTCGTACAGGATGGGGGTGCCGGGGTGCTTCATTTCCGGCGTGCCCCAGCACGGCCACGGCAGGCCGTAGTAGTCGCCCTTGCAGGGACCGTGGTCGGCGCGCAGCGTGGTCGGGTTGAAGGTGTGCTTGTTCTCCATGTGGAGCTTGAGGCGCTCGGGCGAGCAGCCTGTGTAGCCGATGGTCCAGCAGGAGCGGTTGATCTCGCGCAGGATGTCCTCGACCACCGGCTCGTTCATCACGACCTTGATGTTCTTGCACAGTTCGTTATGGAAGCCGAGCTTCTTGGCGAACAGGTACATGATCTCGTGGTCGGTCTTGCACTCGAACAGCGGCATGATCACGCGTTCGCGCCACTGGATCGAGCGGTTCGAGGCGGTGCACGAGCCCTGCGTCTCGAACTGCGAGGCGGCCGGCAGCAGGTAGACGCCGTCGGTGCGGCCGTGCATCGACGCCGTCATGCTCGGATAGGGGTCGACCACGACCAGCATGTCGAGCTTCTGCATGGCCGCCTTCATGTCGGGCAGGCGGGTCTGGCTGTTCGGCGCGTGGCCCCAGTAGAACACGGCCTTCAGGTTCGACGGCTGGTCGACGTACTGGTTTTGCTCGTTGACGGCGTCGAACCAGCGCGACACCGTGATGCCGGGCTTTTCCATCAGTTCCTTCGAGCCGAAGCGCGACAGGATCCAGTCGTAGTCGACGCCCCAGACGTTGGCGAAGTGCTTCCAGGCGCCTTCGGCCAGGCCGTAGTAGCCGGGCAGCGAGTCGCCGTTCGGGCCGACGTCGGTCGCGCCCTGCACGTTGTCGTGGCCGCGGTAGATGTTGGCGCCGCCGCCGGGAATGCCGATGTTGCCCAGCGCCAGCTGGAGAATCGAGAGCGCGCGCACGTTGGCGGTGCCGACGTGGTGCTGGGTGATGCCCATGCACCAGACCACGGACGAAGGCCGGTTGGTGGCCAGCATCTCGGCGGCGGTGCGCACCGTCGCTTCCGGCACGCCGGTGATGTCGGACACCTTGTCCGGCGTCCATTTCGCCACTTCCTTGCGCACGTCGTCCATGCCGTAGGTGCGCGCGGCGATGTATTCCTTGTCTTCCCAGCCGTTGTTGAAGATGTGCCAGAGGATGCCCCAGACCAGCGGGATGTCGGTACCCGGGCGCACGCGCACATAATGGTGGGCGAAGCGCGCAGTGCGCGTGAAGCGCGGGTCGATCACGATCATCTTCGCACCCAGTTCCTTGGCGTGCAGGAAATGCAGCATCGAGATCGGGTGGGCCTCGGCGGGGTTCGAGCCGATGAAGAGCACCGCCTTGCTGTGGTGCAGGTCGTTGAACGAGTTGGTCATCGCCCCGTAGCCGAAGGTCTGGGCCACGCCCGCGACGGTCGTCGAGTGGCAGATGCGCGCCTGGTGGTCGCAGTTGTTCGAGCCCCAGAACGAGACGAACTTGCGCAGCAAATAGGCCTGCTCGTTGTTGTGCTTCGAGCTGCCGATCACCATCAGCGCGTCGGGGCCGGACTTCTGGCGCAGCTCGAGCAGCTTGTCGCCGATCTCGTTGATCGCCTGGTCCCAGGAGATGCGGGTGTACTTGCCGTTCACCAGCTTCATCGGGTAGCGCAAGCGGTGCTCGCCAAAGCCGTGCTCGCGCACCGAGGCGCCCTTGGCGCAGTGGGCGCCCATGTTGATCGGCGAATCGAAGGCCGCTTCCTGGCGCACCCAGACGCCGTTGGCGACCACCGCCTCGACCGAGCAGCCGACCGAGCAGTGGCTGCAGACGGTGTGCTTGATCTCGGTCTTGACCGGCGCATCGGCCACCGGGTCGGCCGCCTGGGCCGGCTCGATGACGTTCAGCGGCAACTGGCGCGCCAGGGCGCCGGCGCCGGCCG
>DOUW01000545.1 GCA_003520365.1 Massilia sp. | reverse complement strand
CGCGGCAATACCGCCGACCCGGCCGTCACCGCCCACCTGCTGGGCCGGCCGCCGACGCCGATCGCGCAGTTCGTGACCGACCCGCAGGCCGAGCGCACCGCGGCCAAGCTGAGCTGGCTGCTGCCGGTGCTACGCTGGAGCATCGTCGCGGTCTGGCTCATCACCGCCATCGTCTCCTTCGGGCTGTATCCGGTCGAGGCCAGCTACGATCTGCTTGCCCGCACCGGGATCCCGCCGATGTTGCAGCCGTTGATGCTGTACGGCGCGGCCAGCTTCGACCTGCTGCTCGGGCTCGGTATCGCCTTCCTGCCGCGGCGGCGCTGGCTATGGCTCGCACAATTGGCCCTGATCAGTTTTTACACGGTCGTGATAGCGTGGAAGCTGCCGGAATTCCTGCTGCATCCCTACGGGCCGCTGACCAAGAACCTGCCGATGCTGGCCGCCATCTGGCTGCTATATGAACTCGAGGAGAAATAATGGAGTACGTCGTCGTGAAGTGGCTGCACATCCTGTCGTCGACCTTCCTGTTCGGCACGGGTATCGGCTCGGCCTGGTACATGCTGTTCGCCAACCTCAGCCGCGACGTACGCGCCATTGCCGTGGTCGCGCGCAACGTGGTGATCGCCGACTGGATTTTTACGGCCACCACGGCCGTCATCCAGCCCCTCACCGGCTTCTACATGATCCACCTGGCCGGTTACCCTTTCCACAGCAAGTGGATCATGTGGTCGATCGCGCTGTATATTTTGGCTGGCGCCTGCTGGCTGCCGGTGGTCTGGATCCAGATGCGCCTGCGCGACCTGTCCGCCGAGGCGGTGCGCAACAACACCGCGCTGCCGCCGCTGTACTGGCGCTACTTCAAGACCTGGGTGGCGCTGGGCGTGCCGGCCTTTATCGCCTTTGTCGTCATCTTCTGGCTGATGGTGGCCAAACCGATGTAAGCGTACGAAGCGCACTGGCGGTCCGCAGTAGAATGGCCCGCCTTGATTACCAACTCATGGAGGAAACCAATGCGGGCTTACCAGATACTTCCCGGCAGCAATATCGACGGACTGCAGTGCGTGGATTTTCCCGAGCGCGAACTGGCGCCGGGCGAAGTGCGGGTGCGGGTGCATGCGGTGTCGCTGAATTACCGCGACCTCATGGTTGCCAGCGGTAATTATCTGGTGAACGTGGACGATCCCATCGTTCCCTGCTCGGACGGCGCCGGCGAAGTGCTGGCGGTCGGCAGCGGCGTGACGCGCCTGCAGGTGGGCGACCGCGTCGCCGCTTCCTTCTTCCCCTTTTGGCAGGATGGCCGTACCGCGCCGGAGAAGGTGCGTCACGCCCTGGGCGGCGACATCGACGGCATGCTGGCCGAGGAAGTCATCCTGCACGAAGAGGCGCTGGTCAAGATTCCGCCGCAGATGAGCTTTGTCGAAGCTTCGACCATGCCCTGCGCCGGCGTCACCGCCTGGAATGCGATTTTTGAATCGAGCAACGACATCAAGCCGGGCGACACCGTGCTGCTGCTGGGTACCGGCGGCGTCTCGGTGCTGGGCCTGCAGCTGGCGAAAGCGGCCGGCCTGCGCACCATCATCACGTCCTCGAGCGACGAAAAGCTGCAGCGGGCGCGCGAACTGGGCGCCCACCACACGATCAACTACCGCACGACGCCCGAGTGGCAGGAAGAAGTGCTGCGCGTGACGCACGGGGTCGGCGCCGACGTGGTGCTGGAAGTGGGCGGACAAGGCACCGTCAACCGCTCGGTGGCCTCGGCGGCGATGGGCGGCAGCGTCGCCATCATCGGCGGCGTCAGCGGCTTCGGCGGCGAAGTCAATCCGGCGACCCTGCTCGCCAGCGCCAAGCGCATGGTCGGCATTTTCGTCGGCAGCCGCAAGATGCTGGAAGACGTGATGCGCTTTGCCGCCATCACAGAACTCAAGCCCGTGATCGACCGCGTGTTCACCTTCGACCAGGCGAAGGAAGCCTACCGCTACATGGAATCGGGCTCGCACTTCGGCAAGGTCGTGATCGCGGTCACCGCGTGACCTTTACCTTCCCTCGAAGCGCACCAGCTCGATTTCAAACAGCTTTGGCCAGAACTTGCCGGTGACGTAGAGCCGGCGGTGCTTGCCATCCCAGGCGATGCCGTTCAGGACGGCATCGATCGAGCTGGTGCCGCGTTTCTCGCGCGGCAGCAGGTTCGTCAAATCGATCCAGCCTACCACCTTGCCCGATACCGGGTCGATGCGCGCGATCACGTCCGTGCCCCAGACGTTCGCAAACAGTTCCCCATCCACGACTTCCAGCTCGTTGAGCGCGTCGATCGGCTTGCCCTCGGCCGTCACGGTCACGCGCCGCACTTCCTTCAGGGTAGCCGGGTCGAGCACGCGGATCTGCGCGCTGCCGTCGCTCATGTAGATGGCGCGCGCATCGCTCGCCAGGCCCCAGCCTTCGCCCTCGTATTGAAAACGTCCCTTCAGGCTGAAGGTCTTGGCGTCGAACACGTAGCCGGTCTTCGATTGCCAGGTCAGGCCGAGGATTTTATCGCCGAAGGCGGTCGACCCTTCGCCGAACACTTCCGGCGGCAGGTTCGTTTTCTGCAGCACCTTGCCGGTCTTCAGCTCGACCTTGCGCAGCGTCGAGCGGCCGGTCAGGCCGGTGGTCTCGTACAGGTGGCCGTCGCGGAAGAACAGGCCCTGGGTGAAGGCCTGCGGATCGTGCGGATAGGTGTTCTTGACAACAAAACCGTAGACGGGAATCGCGGCCTGGGCGGCGTGGCCGGCGCAGGCTGCCAGGACGAGGGCGGCGATGGCGGATGTTTTCAGCATGAGTGGGCTGGATGAGGCTGATCGAAGCGGTCACTGTAGCAGAAAAGGACAAGCGGACAGGCGGCTACACGTAGGCCAGCAGGCGGCCGCAGCTGATCACGCAGACCCAGAGCAAAATCGACAGCAGGGCCTGCAAACGGGCGGCGGGCGGTGCCGGCCGCTCGCGCTCCCAGGCGGCGGCGCCGCGGTAAGGGAAGACGTGAAAGGCGAGCGCATTCAGGCCTGCGGCGGCGATCAGGACTAGTTTTAGTTGAAACACGGGATTGCGCGCCAGCTCCTCGGGATGGGCGGAAAACAGCAGCAGCCCGGCCGGCACGATCAGCAGCAGGCTGGCCAGCGCCCAGCGCAGCAGGTGACGCGCCAGCGCCGCCACCGGTATGCCGCGCGCAAAACCGAGCACGCGCAGGTCGAACACCACCACGCCGCCGACCAGTACGGCAAAGCCGAGGATGTGGACGATCTCGACGACCGGATAGAGCCAGGGATCGCCCCGCATCGCCTGCGACAGCGGCGTTGCCGCCAGCCAGGCCAGCGGCGCCTCCATCATCAGCGCAGCTCCGTCGTCTTGCCCTCGATGGTGATGCGCTCGGCGCGCAGTTCGTCGCCCTTGCTGCGGTGCGGATACCCGTGGACGCTGGCTTTCTGGCCCGGCACCAGTTTATCGGGCGGCAGGCCGCGGCTCTCCATGCGCGAGGGCGGCGCCAGCACCACGAGCCAGGTTTTGCCGGCCGTTTTCAGGCGCACGAAGCCGTGCGGCTGCTCGTAGCCGGCCTGTTCGATGGTGCCGGACAGGTCGAGCGGCTTGTCGGCCTGGTATTCGCTCCAGCCGTGGTGGGCAAAGGCGCTGCCGGCGGCCAGCGCAATGAAAGTACCCAGCAGGATCAGGCGCTTCATGACGTTCTGTTTCATGACGGACTCCCGGGACGCGACAGGGACCGATTCTACGTCGACTTTTACGCTGGCGTATGGAGGATGTCTATCGTGCGGCGCTGCGCGCAACGCCGGCGCGCGCGTCCAGGCGCCCGATCACTTCCAGGCGATCGCTGCGCGGCACCGCCAGCAGCATTTCGCCCTGCGCCAGGTATTCCCCGGTCAGGGCGCGGATGTTGACGTCGTGCGTGACCAGCACCAGGGGACTGGTCTCGCGGCGCGCGGCCAGCTTCGCGCGCAGTTCGCGCAGCTTGGCACGGGAAGCCGCATCGTCGTCGTTGAACATCGAGTCGAGCGTCGGTTCGGGCTTGGCCTGGTCGAAGGCGAGGCGGGCGGTGTCCAGGCAGCGGCACCAGCGGCTCGACCAGACCGCGCCCGGATGGACGCCGCGCTGGCGAAACGCGGCGCC
>DOUW01000544.1 GCA_003520365.1 Massilia sp. | reverse complement strand
GTGGTGGCCGGCATGGGCATCGTGACGGGCATGGCTGTCGGTGGAAGATGCGGGCGCGGCGGAGGCCGCATGTGCGCCGTGCGGGCCGTGTGCGCCCGGCTGTCCGCCGGCCTGCTGCGGAACCGGCGCGCAGGACATGTTGATGGAAACAGCCGCCGCGTGCAGCGGCAGTGCGGCCATCAGGAGCCAGATCAGCAATGTCGTGAGCAGACGGTTCATAGATCACATCAGTATAGCACGGCAGTTTTCGTGCAGTAACAATTTTATATTTGACCGAAGTCAAGCCGCAATCGTGGCAGGGCCGGGATACTCGCCTTCCGCTCCGTCGGCCGTCAAGCCGACCGGCCTGGACGCCCAATGGGGGCGCGGCGGGAGCAAAACTTGTCCATCGGTTAAACTAGCAGACCCGATAGTACTCTGGACGGGCCGCGCCCCAGGTCTTGCGATAACATTGCCTGGCACCGCCAGCCCGAGGTACTTCTGGATAGCCATATCATTTAAGGAAGCAACATGAGCAGTAACACCAAGCGCGACGACAACGACGATACCCAACTGCGCGCTGACGCGCTCGAATACCACCGCAGCCCGGTGCGCGGCAAGATCGAAGTGGTCGCGACCAAACCCCTGTCGAACCAGCGCGACCTGTCGCTGGCCTATTCGCCGGGCGTCGCCTACGCCTGCGAGGAAATCGCAGCCGACCCGGCAACCGCCGCCGACTACACCTCGCGCGCCAACCTGGTGGCCGTGATTACCAACGGCACCGCCGTGCTCGGCCTGGGCAATATCGGCCCGCTGGCCTCGAAGCCGGTGATGGAAGGGAAAGGCTGCCTGTTCAAGAAATTCGCCGGGGTCGACGTGTTCGACCTGGAACTGGCGGAAAACGACCCGGACAAGCTGGTCGAGGCCATCGCCATGCTCGAGCCCACGGTCGGCGGCATCAACCTCGAGGACATCAAGGCGCCCGAGTGCTTCTACATCGAGAAGAAGCTGCGCGAGCGCATGAACATCCCGGTCTTCCACGACGACCAGCACGGCACCGCGATCATCTCCAGCGCCGCCCTGATCAACGCCCTGAAAGTCGTCGGCAAGGATATCGGTGCAATCAAGCTGGCCGCTTCCGGCGCCGGCGCCGCGGCGATCGCCTGCCTCGACATGATGGTGAGCCTGGGCGTGAAGCAGGAAAACATCTTCGTGACCGACTCGAAGGGCGTGATCTGGCAGGGCCGCGAGGCCAACATGGAAGCCAACAAGGCGCGCTATGCGCAGGATACGGCTGCCCGCACCCTGGGCGACATCGTGAACGGCGCCGACGTCTTCCTCGGCTGCTCGACCGCCGGCGTGCTCAGCGGCGAAATGGTCAAGACCATGGCCGAGCGTCCCGTGATCCTGGCCCTGGCCAATCCGGAACCGGAAATCCGTCCGGAAGTGGCCAAGGCCGCGCGTCCGGACTGCATCGTCGCCACCGGCCGTTCGGACTACCCGAACCAGGTCAACAACGTGCTGTGCTTCCCCTACATCTTCCGCGGCGCCCTGGACTGCGGCGCGACCCGCATCACCGACGAGATGAAGCTGGCCTGCGTGGGCGCGATCGCGCGCCTGGCCGAGGCCGAGGCCAACGACACCGTGGCCGAAGCCTATGCCGGCCAGGACCTGACGTTCGGTCCGGAATACATCATCCCGAAACCCTTCGATCCGCGCCTGATGGCGGCGATCGCGCCGGCCGTCGCCGAAGCTGCAGCAAGCTCGGGCGTCGCCACGCGTCCGATCACGGACATGGACGCCTACCGTGCGCGCCTGGGCGAAATGATCTATCACACCGGCTTCTTCATGAAACCGGTGTTCGCCAAGGCCAAGGCCAATCTGCGCCGCGTCGCCTACGCCGAAGGCACCGACGGGCGCGTGCTGCGCGCGGTGCAGACCGTGGTCGACGAAGGCCTGGCCAAGCCGGTGCTGATCGGCAGCGCGGCAGCCGTGGAGCAGGCAGTGAAGCAGTCCGGCCTGCGCCTGAAGCGCGACGTCGACTACGTCCTGGCCGAGCCGGACGGCAGCGGCGACGCCACCCTGCAAGGCACGCGCCTGCTGCAGTCGGGCGACGTCGACGCGCTCATCTGCGGCATGCAGGGCAGCTACGACAGCCACCTGGTCCACGTGCGCGACGTGATCGGCACCGCCCCCGGCGCCGGCGCGCTGGCGGCGATGAATGCGCTGGTGCTGGACAAGCTGACCCTGTTCATCACCGACACCTACGTCAACGACAACCCGACGGCCCAGGAACTGGCCGACATCACGCGCCTGGCCGCGACCGAACTGCGCCACTTCGGCCTGGAACCGAAGGCCGCGCTGCTGTCGCATTCGATCTTCGGCTCGTCCGAGCGTCCGTCGGCGCGCAAGATGCGCGAAGCGCGCGAGCTGCTGGCTGCAAGCGCGCCGGAGCTGGCCCTGATCGGCGAAGTGCACGGCGACGCCGCGCTGTCCGAGGAGATCCGCCGTCTCTACCAGCCGGACGGCGTGACTGGCTTCGCCGGCAGCGCCAACCTGCTGGTGATGCCATCGCTGGACGCCGCGAACATCCTGTTCAACGTGCTCAAGGTGGCGGCAGGCAAGGGCGTGACCGTCGGCCCCATCCTGCTGGGCGCGGCCAAGCCCGTGCACATCCTCAGCCCGAGCGCGACCGTACGCCGCATCGTCAACATGACCGCGCTGGCCGTCGCCGGCGTGCGCTGACGCGAACAACGCACGCCGGTCATGCCGGCGTGCGTTCCCGGGCAGCGCATGCCCGGGAGTGTCCGGGTAATTTCTTCAAGTTCGCCGCCGGCCGTCATGCGCGCCGGCGCATCCGGTACTTCGGCCAACCGATCCTTGTCCGCTCATGTCCCGACGTGGTGGAGCAGGGCGCCGCTATCGATTCGCAAAGGCGCTGTCGTCTCCCCGCCCCCCTGGGAGGCAGGTAAGCAGGTAGCCAAGCATCGAAGCGTCTGCGGGGCTTGGAAGGAATGCTTGCACTCGGCGCGCAAACGGTTTAATGTTCAACATACTTAACATTTTTTAGGACTCGTCATGCGTTTATCCGAGATTGGCGCTCGCATCAGGAAGCAACGGTCGGAGCTCGGACTGACACAGGAACAGCTCGCCAGGCTGACGGAGCTGTCGCGTACGACGATCAACCAGCTGGAGAACGGCACATTGCGTGATCTCGGCTACGCCAAGCTAGCTCACATCCTGGGCGTGTTGGGACTGGACCTCCAGGCTGAGCCGGCAAAAGGCCTGAACCATGCACTTGCCGTAGCTGCAAGGACGGCCAGCACCAGCTACAAGACCCCGCTTTCCCCCGAAATCCTGGCGCAAATGCTGGAGTCGGGCGAAGCTCGTCCCGAATTCCGTCCTCACTTGATGACCTTGCTGGACGAGACGCCGCTTCCTGTCGTCGTGAAGGCTGTTTACGAGGCCGCCCAACACTCGTCGACCGTGACGCCACGAAAAATAATCCAGCATCTCGCAAGCTGGGCTCACGAACTGCATGCGCACCGAACCGTATGGGGATGAACCAGCCGGAAAACTGGAAGGAATTGTTCCGGCATGCGCTGTCGCTGATCGACGATGTACTTGAGCGCGGCACGAAGAACCTCTACTGGACATTTGGCGGCGGGACAGTGCTGATGTTGCGGCATAATCATCGCTTCAGCAAGGATATCGACATTTTCGTTCCAGATCCGCAAGCACTAGGCTATGTCAGTCCGCGTTTGAGTTCACGCGCCGAGAACCTGACTACCGATTACACGGAAGCGGCGAATTTCGTCAAATTGTTTCTAGCTGAAGGCGAGATCGATTTCGTGGCATCGCCCAACCTGACCAAGGATCCCTATGTTCTGCAGGAACTGCTGGGGAGAGAGGTGAAAGTCGAGACCTCCGCCGAGATCATTGCTAAAAAATTCTGGCATCGCGGCAATCGATTGACGGCCCGCGATCTGTTCGATTTTGCTCTGGTGGCCGAGAAGGAGCCAGAGGCGTTGGACGCTGCGGGTCGATTCCTGGTCAAGCACGTCGATACCATTCTGCTGCAGCTCGAAACGAACGCCGAGCAGCTCAAGATGCAGTTTGAGGCAATTGCAACCCTGGATTACACACCAACGTACGAGCATGCCGCGGGTCTGTTAAGAGAGCGGCTGTCGGTTTTTAGCTCAGCACTCCAGGATGGGGCTACGCCCAGTTCCCGGCCGTAGCACGTTGATGCAGTAAATGAAGACGTTGGCGGCGAGCGTGGGCCGCTGCGTAGGTGCGCTCGCCGCGCGTCTACGGCGGACTTCGGCGCCTGGGAGCGGGCTTGCGCCCCGCCGGCAGCTGGGCCGGCCTCAGAGGAAAGACTTGGCCTGGGCCAGCACGGTATCGCAGGCCTTTTTTGTGACCTCGGCCGTCAGGCCGCCGCCCAGGTTCAGCATGTTGCCGTTACTGCCGTGTAGCAGACCCTTCCGGCCGTCGCTGTAGCCCGGGTCCTTGTTCTCGCTGCCGGCGGGGAGCTTGCCCATCAGCTGGTCCTTGACGGAGGACGCACCTTCGCCGCTCAGGTAATTGTTGCCGATGCAGTACTGCAGCAGCCCGGCGACATTCCCCATGCTGCCGGACGTCATGGGGCCGCTCGCCATGCCGGCCAGTCCTTTCAGGCCGCCGCCGTGGCCGCCCTTGTTCAACAGGCCTTCGACCTGGGCGCCTGCACTGTGCGGCAGGAGCGTTGCGGCGAACACCAGGGGCGCCAGCCCCGACATCACAAGTTTCATCATGCACCTCCGCGCAGTCTCGCCGCCATGGTCGGCCCGGAACGGCGTGCGCGCAATGGGGCCTTGGTCCGACTCCCGGCGCCCGCGGTTGGCGGTACGGCTTTGGTCCAATTGCCTGCGGACGGCGGTTTACATAATGCTCGGGTGGAGGGAGGAAAGAGCGGTGTTCAAGAGTACGAACCCAGCTTTCACCGCGGCGTTCACATCGGCTTTCACGGCTGCATTTTTCCTCGTTGGACTGGCCGGATGCGGGACGACGCCGCTGACGGTGGACGACGGCCGCCCGTTGGACAGCCGGCTCATCGCGAACATGCGGGACTTCAGCGATGCGGCCGTCTCGTTCCGGCCGGCCATCGTACGCTCGGCCGCTGCCGCCGACAGCGGCTGCGCCAACGAGTATGAATTGCCGTTCGATGCCATGACCACCTATGGCCTGGACGACGACATCCGCGTGGCCTGGGTGCGCGCACTGGGCCTGGACGAAAACCTGACGGTGATCGCCGCCGACCCGTCGTCCGGCCTGCGCGCCGGCGACGTGCTCGCCGAAGTCGATGGATACAAGAGCGGCGACAAGCTGCGGATGGCGGAACAGCTGGTGCAAGCGCGCGACCGCGGCGTGCCTTTCACGCTCAAGCTCGACTCCGGCGAGGAGCTCACGGTGTCGCCGTTCAGGCTGTGCCGCGGCCGGGTGCTGGTCGCACCGCCGCTCGATCCGGCGCTGCAGCGTTATCACTGGACCGAATCCGTGCATCCGCTCGAGATCGTTCACCAGCCTTTGAGCGCGGATGAAGCGGAATGGATCGTCCTGTGGACGCAGGGACTGTCCGAGGGGGCGGCGCGCGCATGAAAACCTACGCCTTCATGGTTGGCACGTTCAAATGGCTCTCCGTGCTGGGGCTCGGATTCGCCACCAGCAGCGCGGTCGCATCGGCGCGCGCAGGCGCCGCCGCCGGGACCTCGGCCACCGGCCAGATCGCGGCGACCGAGCTTGCCG
>DOUW01000398.1 GCA_003520365.1 Massilia sp. | reverse complement strand
GACCAGCACGGCACCGCGATCATCGTCGGCGCCGCCATCCTGAACGGCCTGAAGGTCGTGGGCAAGGACATCAAGAACTGCAAGCTGGTCGTGTCCGGCGCCGGCGCCGCCGCGCTGGCCTGCCTCGACCTGATCGTCGACCTCGGCTTCCCGATCGAGAACATCTTCGTGACCGACCTGGCCGGCGTGGTCTACAAGGGCCGCGTCGAATTGATGGACCCGGACAAGGAACGCTTCGCCCAGGACACGCCGCTGCGCACCCTGTCCGAGGTGATCGACAACGCCGACATCTTCCTCGGCCTCTCGGCCGGCGGCGTGCTCAAGCAGGATATGGTCGCCCGCATGGCGCCGAACCCGCTGATCCTGGCGCTGGCCAACCCGAACCCGGAAATCCTGCCGGAAGACGTCAAGGCCGTGCGCAGCGACGCCATCATCGCGACCGGCCGTTCGGACTACCCGAACNNCCCGAACCAGGTCAACAACGTCCTGTGCTTCCCCTACATGTTCCGCGGCGCGCTCGACTGCGGCGCGACCACCATCACCCGCGACATGGAAATCGCGGTGGTGCACGCGATCGCCGACCTGGCCCACGCCGAGCAGTCGGACATCGTGGCCTCGGCCTACGGCATCAGCAACCTGTCGTTCGGCCCGGAATACCTGATCCCGATGCCGTTCGACCCGCGCCTGCTGACCCACATCGCGCCGGCGGTGGCGAAAGCGGCCCAGGACGGCGGCGTGGCGACGCGCCCGATCGCGGACCTGGACGCCTACGCCGAGAGCCTGCAGCAGTTCGTGTACCGCAGCGGCACCTTCATGAAGCCGCTGTTCTCGATGGCCAAGTCGGCCCAGTCCGAAGTCAAGCGCATCGTCTATGCCGAGGGCGAGGACGAGCGCGTGCTGCGCGCGGTGCAGGTAGTGGCCGACGAAGGGCTGGCGCGCCCGATCCTGGTCGGCCGCCCGGAGGTGCTGGAAAAACGCATCGAGAAGTTCGGCCTGCGCCTGAAGCAGGGCGTGCATTTCGACGTCATCAACCCCGATTTCGACGAGCGCTACCGCGACTACTGGCAGACCTACCACCAGATGGTGATGCGCAAGGGCGTGACCGCGGACATGGCCAAGCTGGCGATGCGCCGCCGCCACACGCTGATCGGCGCCATGATGGTGCACAAGGGCGACGCCGACGGCATGATCTGCGGCACCTACGGCACCACCTGGACCCACCTGGACTTCATCGACAAGGTGCTGGGCAAGCGCGAAGGCGCCAAGGTGTACGCGGCGATGAACATCATCATCACCCCTGAGCGCCAGCTGGCGATGCTCGACACCCACGTCAACGACAACCCGAGCGCCGAGGAAGTGGCCGAGATGACGATCATGGCGGCCGAGGAGCTCGAGCGTTTCGGCATCACCCCGCGCGTGGCGCTGCTGTCGCATTCGAACTTCGGTTCGTCGAACAGCGACTCGGCGCAAAAGATGCGCGCCGCCCTGGCGCTGGTGCAGCAGCAGGCGCCGAACCTGGAGATCGACGGCGAGATGCACGGCGACGCGGCGCTCGATGCCAAGCTGCGCGCCAAGATCATGCCGCAGTCGACGCTGAAGGGCGATGCCAACATGGTGGTGATGCCGAACATCGAGTCGGCCAACATCGCCTACAACCTGCTCAAGACGGCGGCCGGCAACGGCATCGCGGTCGGCCCGATCCTGCTCGGCTGCGCCCGTCCGGTGCACATCCTGACCCCGTCGGCGACGGTGCGCCGCATCGTCAACATGACGGCGCTGTGCGTGGTGGACGCGGTGGCGAACCGCTGATCCAGCTTGGGCCGGCCGGAGCATGCAAAGTTCCGGCCGCGCAGGCATTGCTTGCGCAGACTCACAGGCGGGCGTCCCCGCCTGTTTTTTTTGGCTTGAACAAGTAACAATCCGTAAGCGGGGCCTTGCCGGGTTCCGATTCGGGCAATAATGCTCGCGCGTTATTGTCACTGCAACAGCTATGTTACCGGCTCGGTCGTTTTGGGATACGGCTCTGTTACAATATGGGGTTGTCAGAAAAGTATTCGATTGACCGAGCACTCATCCGGAATTCCATATCATGCAAAGAACAAGCAAAAAGGCCGTCGTTACCGGCATCACCGGCCAGGACGGCGCCTACCTGGCGCAGCTGCTGCTCGAGAAGGGCTACCACGTGACCGGCACCTTCCGCCGCGCCAGCTCGACCAACTTCTGGCGTATCGAGGAACTGGGCATCGCCGCGCACCCGAACCTGTCGCTGGTCGAATACGACCTGACCGACCTGGCGTCGAGCCTGCGCCTGATCCAGAACGCGGAACCGGATGAGGTGTACAACCTGGCGGCGCAAAGCTTCGTCGGCGTTTCTTTCGACCAGCCGCTGACCACCGCCTCGATCACCGGCCTGGGCGCGGTCAACCTGCTCGAAGCGATCCGCCTGGTGAATCCGAAGATCCGCTTCTACCAGGCGTCGACCTCGGAAATGTTCGGCAAGGTGCAGGCCATCCCGCAGGTCGAGGACACCCCGTTCTATCCGCGCAGCCCGTATGGCGTGGCCAAGCTGTACGCGCACTGGATGACGATCAACTACCGCGAGAGCTACGACATCTTCGGCACCTCGGGCATCCTGTTCAACCACGAGTCGCCGCTGCGCGGACGCGAGTTCGTCACCCGCAAGATCACCGACTCGGTCGCCAAGATCGTCCTGGACAAGCTCGACGTGCTCGAACTGGGCAACCTCGACGCCAAGCGCGACTGGGGCTATGCCAAGGAATACGTCGAGGGCATGTGGCGCATGCTGCAGGTCGATCGCCCGGACACCTACGTGCTGGCGACCAACCGCACCGAGACCGTGCGCGACTTCGTCACCATGGCGTTCAAGGGCGCCGGTGTGGCGCTCGAGTGGAGCGGCAGCGGCGAGAACGAAACCGGCCACTGCACCCGCAGCGGCAAGGCCGTGGTGCGCGTCTCGCCGAAGTTCTACCGTCCGGCCGAGGTCGACCTCCTGATCGGCAACCCGGAAAAGGCCAAGCGCGAGCTGGGCTGGGAACCGAAGACCACGCTCGAGGAGCTGTGCCAGATGATGGTCGACGCCGACCTGCGCCGCAACCAACAGGGCGCCTCGTTCTGACATGAGCACCCTGGGCACGGAGCAGCAGCCGGCCGGCGGCGCACGCGAGGGCGAGGGCCGGCGTGCCCTCATCACCGGGCTGCGCGGCTTTACCGGCCATTACATGGCACGCGAGCTGGTCGACGCCGGCTACCGCGTGTTCGGCACCGCGATGCCGGGCGACGCCGCCGGCCCCGACATCTACCCGGTCGACCTGTGCGACCGCGCGGCGGTGGCCGCGATGGTCGAGCAGGTCCAGCCCGACGTGGTGGTGCACCTGGCCGGCATCGCCTTCGTCGGCCATGGCGACGCCGAGCAGATCTACCGCGTCAACGTGGCCGGCACCCGCAACCTGCTCGAGGCGCTGGCGGCCGTGCCGCACCGGCCCTCGGCCGTGCTGCTGGCCTCGTCGGCCAACATCTACGGCAACGCCAGCGTGCCCTTCATCGACGAGAACGTGGCGCCGGCGCCGGCCAACGACTACGCCGTCAGCAAGCTGGCGATGGAGTACATGGCGCGCCTGTGGATGGACCGGCTGCCGATCGTCATCGCCCGTCCGTTCAACTACACTGGTCGCGGCCAGGGCGAGAATTTCCTGTTGCCGAAGATCGTCGCGCATTTCCGCCGCAAGGCGCCGCAGATCGAACTGGGCAACCTGGCGATCGCGCGCGACTTCTCCGACGTGCGCATGGTCGCCTACAGCTACCGGCGCCTGCTGGCTGCCGCGCCGGCCGGCGAAGCCTTCAACATCTGCTCCGGCCGCAGCCATTCGCTCTCCGGCGTGCTCGACATGATGGCCGAGATCGCCGGTTACCGCATCGAGGTGAGGGTCAACCCCGCCTTCGTGCGCGCCAACGACGTGCTGACGCTCACCGGCGACAACACCAAGCTGGCAAGCGTCATCGGCCCCATCCCGACCCGGCCGCTGTCCGAGACGCTGCGCTGGATGGCCGAGGATTGACCATGGGCGGGCAGAGCGCAAGGCCGGGCATCGCCGTCGCCGCGCGCTCCGCCGTCCGCCGCAACACCTGCGCGCATTAAGCTTTTATTTTTCGTCACCATCATGCGCGTCCTTCATTTCTACAAGACTTATTACCCGGACTCCCTGGGCGGGATCGAGCAGACCATCCGCCAGATGTGCGTTGGCACCGGCCGTCTTGGCGTGACCAATACCGTGCTGTCGCTGTCGCGCGAGAAGAACCTGCAGCCCTTCGAGTTCGAGGGGCACACCGTGCACCGCGCGCCGCTCGACTTCGAGCTGGCGTCGAATGCCTGCTCGCTGGCCGCGCTCGGCGCGCTGGGGCGCCTGGCGCGCGACGCCGACGTGGTGCACTACCACTTTCCCTGGCCCTTCATGGACCTGGCGCACTTCGTCGCGCGCGTGCGCAAGCCGACCGTGGTCAGCTACCACTCCGACATCGTGCGCCAGAAGAACCTGCTGCGCCTGTACCAGCCGCTGAAGCACCGCTTCCTGCGCAGCGTCGACGCCATCGTCGCGGCCTCGCCCAACTACCTGGCCTCCTCGCAGGTGCTGGCGCGCTACCGCGACAAGACCCACGTCATTCCCTACGGCCTGGACCAGACCAGCTATCCGCAGCCGGACCCGGCGCGGCTGGCCTACTGGCGCGAGCGCGTCGGCCCGAAGTTCTTCCTGTTCGTCGGCGTGCTGCGCTACTACAAGGGGCTGCACGTGCTGCTCGACGCGGTGGCGCGCGCCGAGTATCCGGTGGTGATCGTCGGCGCCGGCCCGGAAGAGGCGGCGCTCAAGGCCCAGGCCGCGCGCCTGGGGCTGAAGAACGTGCTGTTCGTCGGCGCGGTCGACGAGGACGACAAGGTGGCGTTGCTGACGCTGGCCTATGCGCTGGCCTTCCCCTCGCACCTGCGCTCGGAAGCCTTCGGCGTCTCGCTGCTGGAAGGGGCGATGTACGGCAAGCCGATGATCTCCTGCGAGATCGGCACCGGCACCACCTTCATCAACATCGACGGCGAGACCGGCCTCGTGGTGCCGCCCGATAATGCGCCGGCGCTGCACGCGGCCATGCGCGCGCTGTGGGACAACCCCGAGCTGGCGCGCACGATGGGCGCGCGCGCGGCGCAGCGTTTCGGCCAGGTGTTCACTTCGGCGCAAATGGCGGCCGGCT
>DOUW01000394.1 GCA_003520365.1 Massilia sp. | reverse complement strand
TGGTGCTGACCCTGCTGGCGGGCGTTGCCGGCGGCCTGTTCTCGCGCCTCCTGATCGCCTCGCTGCGCGGGCAGGGCCAGGACCCGTTGAGCCGCCTGCGCACGCGGCGGCCCATCGTGTTCGCGGGCGTCTGCGGGTTGCTGGTCGCCGCGATCGGCCTGGTCACCGGCGGCGCCACCTTCGGCTCCGGCTACGAATCGACCCGCGCCATGGTCGAGGGCAGCGGGGTGATGCACGTCGCCTACGCGCCCTTCAAATTCCTGGCCACCTGGCTGTCGACCTGGTCCGGAGTGCCGGCCGGGATCTTCGCGCCCTCGCTGGCGATCGGCGCCGCGCTCGGCAACGACGTCGCGCTGCTGGTGTTCCATACCCAGGTGCCGGCCCTGATCGCGCTGGGCATGGTTGGTTTCCTGGCGGCCGCCACCCAGGCGCCGCTGACCGCTTTCATCATCGTGATGGAAATGGTCAATGGCCACGCCATGGTGCTCAGCCTGATGAGCTGCGCCCTGGTCGCCAGCTTCGTCTCGCGCCTGATCAGCCCGCCGCTCTACCCGACCCTGGCCCGGCTGCAGCTGGAACGGATCCCAGCGCCGCCCCTTGAGCAGGCGCCGCGCTGATGAGGCGTGCGGCGAGTCCTACAGGACGGACGGCCGTGTGCCTATTGCAAGGCCTGTCCGCGTGGCTATGATGGACGGAACTGCAACGACACCGGAGATCATCATGTCTACGTCAACCGACAAGAAGGACGTACAAGGCCGTTCCTGGGACCAGATCACCAAGAATGGCACCACCAGCGCCGGCAGCATGGGCGCCGGCGCGACCGGCGACAACATTGGCGATAGCGGCAGCATGTCCGGCCAGGCCGAAGGCGGCGGCCAGCAGCAGGACGTCCGTACCGACGACCTGCTGGCCTCGGATTCGGATGGCGGCGGCGGCGCCGAGGGCTTCCAGAACCCGCATGGGAAAGGCGAGCTGCAGACCGGCATGGAAGGGATCCGCAACCGCACCGGCAACGGCGCCGGCAACCGGCAGTCGGGTGAGCAGGAGGGCGCGGGCGGCAACGAGAGCGGGCGTGACCAGGGCAACGCGGCGCGCGGAGACCAGCAGAGCCGCTGAGGCGGATGCAGGGACCGCAGGCTGTTCGCAGCTTGTTTGCAGCTTCTTCGTCGACACAGGCGGCGGGCGTGAGCGCCCGCGGCCAGCACGTGTTCGACACGATGTCGGAAACCAGCGAGGAGACCCGCCACCATGATCCAACACATCGGCATCGTCGGCTGTTCGGCCGAAGGCGCCGCCCTGTGCTATCGCACCATCTGTCTCGAAGGCGCAAAGCGGCTCGGTCCGCATGCGCACCCCGAAGTCGGCATGCACACGCATTCGCTGGCCGATTACGTCGAGCGCATCGAACGCGGCGACTGGGAAGGCGTCGGGGCGTTGATGCTGTCCTCGGCCGAGAAGCTGGCCCGCGGCGGCGCCGATTTCCTGGTCTGCCCCGACAACACCATCCACCAGGCGCTGCCCCTGATCGAGGCGCGCTCTCCGCTGCCCTGGCTGCACATCGTCGACGCGGTCGGCGAGCAGGCGCTGGCGCGCGGCTACCGCAAGCTCGGCCTGCTCGGCACGCGCTGGCTGGTCGAGAGCGAAGTCTATCCCGCGAAACTCTCCGCGCTCGGCATCGAGAGCGTGCGCCCGACGCCTGACCAGCGCGAAGACATCAACCGCCTCATCATGGACGAGCTGGTCGCCGGCGTGGTGAATGCCGAAACGGTGCCGCGCTTCCAAAGTGTGATCCAGACCCTGGCGGCGGAAGGCTGCGACGCGGTGGTCCTCGGCTGCACCGAGATCCCGCTCGTCATCAGCCACGAGAACTCGCGCCTGCCGACCCTCGATTCGACCCGGCTGCTGGCGCGCGCCGCGCTGGCGCGGTCAATTGGGGACGGGGAATAGTCAGCGCGCCACTCGCAGCGTCAGCTTGACGATCTCGCCCGGCTGCCACAGGCGCATGCGGGGGCCCCAGCCGCCGGCGCCGCGGCTGACCACCAGGGCCATGTCGCCGACCCGGTATTCGCCCATGTAGCGCGGGAAGCGGCGTTCGACCAGGAAATTGAAGGGCCAGATCTGGCCGCCGTGGGTATGCCCTGAGAGCATCAGGCCGACGCCGCGCGCGGCCGCGCCCTCGACGATGCGCGTGGCGGGAATGTGGCACAGCAGGATGGTAGCTGCGGTGCTGGCGCCAGGGGCGACCGTCTCCAGGCCGCCCAGGTAGTCCTCGCCGCCGCGCATCTCCCGGCCGATGTCGTCGATCCCGGCCAGCACCAGGCCGGGCGCCAGTTCGACCTTCTCGTTGCGCAGCCAGCGTACCCCGCCGGCGGCGAATTCGGCGATGGTGGTGTCGGCGTCGCCAAAAGAACTCGTGGTTGCCGGTCACGGCCCAGACGCCGCGCGGCGCCTGCAGGCCGCGCAGCACGTCCGCCAGCTCCGGCTCGCCCAGCGGTTCGTTCTCGACCTGGTCGCCGACCATCAGCACCGCGTCCGGTTTCAGGGCATTGATCTGGCCGACCCGTCCGGCCATCCAGCCCGACCTGCGCTGGGCGCCCAGATGCAGGTCGGTGACGGCGACCAGCACCATGCCGTCCAGGTTCGCCGGCAGGTTCTTCAGCGTCACCTCGTATTCGCTGACCGCCGGCGCGCGCACCGCCTGGAAGATGGCGAAGGCGCTGACCAGGATGCCCGCGGCGGCGCCTGCGGCCAGGAAGCGTGGCGCGTGCGCCCGCCACCAGAGGCCGAAGCCGGTGAGCAGGTCCGCCGCCAGGAGGCACAGGGTCATCAGGAACAGGATGCCGAGCCAGGTCATGGCGAACTGGCCGGGATACCAGCGCCAGTCGATCGCCTCGTCGCCCAGGTGCACGCCCCACAGGTAGAACAGCCAGAGCGCGACGGCGCCGATCCACCAGGCGCGCGCCGGCACCGCTTTGCGCACCAGCGGAATCCGGTGCAGGCGGTGGGCAACGTAGAAGTGGAAGAGGGAGCCGATGACGTTCAGGATGATCGAAAACATGCGCAAGCTTTTCCGGCAGGGGCCGGACTGGACGGGGGGGCGGCGGCGCGCGGGTTCGACTGCTGCGCGCCGGAGACGGGCGATCTTAACCCATCCGCGCCGCGCGCGCCGGGAGCGCGGCGCTCATCGGGCCCCGCCGAACGGC
>DOUW01000245.1 GCA_003520365.1 Massilia sp. | reverse complement strand
AGGCGGCGCTGGCCTGCTTCACGCCGGAATCGCTGGCCGTGTGCGAAGAGCGGCGCGTCGAGTTCGCCCGGCGCCGGGCGCTGGTGCTCGATGGCCTCGCCGGCATCGGCCTGCCGGTCCCGGTGCCGCCGGACGGCGCCTTCTACGTCTACTTCGACGTCAGCGGCACCGGCCTGAGTTCCTGGCAGTTCTGCGAGCGCGTGCTGGAGGAGACCCATGTCGCGCTCACGCCCGGCAAGGACTTCGGTCATTGCGGCGCGGACCAGTACGTGCGCCTGTCGTATGCCGCCAGCGCCGAGAGCCTGCAGGAGGCGATCCGGCGCCTGGGCGGCTTCATGGCGCGCCTCAAGGGCGAGGCGCGCTAGGAAACGCTTCGCCCTCGACAGCCGGGAGCGCCAGGCGAACGACCTCTGGCGCGCAGGCGCCGAACCGCGATCAAGGCAGGCGGCGATGGGCCGGCAGATCGTCGTCAATGTATCGGGATGTCGTCATGGTCTTCTCGTCGTTCCGGAATCGCCGACGCCTGTTTCATTCGCATCCGCGCCTGATGATCGCGCTTGTCACCGGCCTTCCTTGCGGGGTCGCGTTGCCCGAGCAATGGGGAATCTCCGCGCAGGCCCTGACAGGCTGGAACACGGCAGTCTCGATCTATCTTGCCCTGATGGGCTGGCAAATACTGCGCGGGGACGTGCACAGGATCAGACGCGTTGCCGAACAGGAAGATGCGAATGCCATTCTTACGCTCGCCGTCGTTCATCTTCGATGCGTCGATCATTGGCATGTCGATCAATATTGCCGCTGGTGTCCTTGGCGGAAGCTGATGCTGACAGACCGTCTAAGGGCTAGCGTCAATCGAGGAGATCCTTGACGCCCGGCTCACGATGATCAGGGACTCCATCAGGGACGACGGGGCGCTGACGGCTTCGCCGGCTTTCTTCTGGAAGGAGCCGGCGACCTTGTCAAACGTCGAAGCGCGGGCTCCAAATCCTCGCCGATGGCGACCATCCGGGTCACCACAGATATCAATGCGTCCGTCCTCTTTTGACCTTGCGCCTTTCGTAAATTGATCGATGCCAACTCGACGGCACTGCAGCGCAGTCACACTCCTTGTCTTTATACGGAGGAAAGATGGCTGCCGACTATTATCTGCAACTAGACGGAATCAGGGGTGAGTCTGCTGATTCGAAACACATTGGTTGGATCGAGTGTGCTTCGGTTACCTGGTCGATTCACCAGCCGAAAAGTGCGACAGCGTCAACAGCCGGCGGCCACACTGCCGAGCGTGCCGAGCTGAGTGAAATCACCATCAGCAAGCTGGTCGACCTGGCATCGCCTCTTCTGGCGCAGACCTGCGCATGCGGCAAGACCATCCCAAAAGCCAAGCTCGAAATGATGCGGGCTGACGGCGCTGGAGAGCCGATCAAATACTTTGAAGTGGAACTCGATAATGTGCTGATCGAGCACATTGCGCCATCGTTTGCCGCCGGTGACCTGCCAGTCGAGAGTATTGGTCTCAAATTTTCGAAGGTCAGGTGGAAGTACACCCAGCAGAAGATCGCTGGAGGCGCCAACGGTAACACGGCAGGCGGCTGGGATCTCGCGACGAATCGGATCGCGTGATGCGTACCGTCCTGCTACTCGCTTTAGGGCTCGCCGCATCCGCGGTTGATGCCGGTGCCCTGGCTCCTCGCATGACCGGTGAACGCTTGCTCAAGCAGCTGGAGCCGGTTGAACCGGATGCAATCGCAGAGCCGACCGGTAAATTCAGCAAGGATGAACTCGCAAGCTTGCACACGATGCGGAACGTCGAGTTTGTGCAGGGCTATCTGGCCGCTGTATATGACCAAACGGAGGGGCTAGCGTGGTGTTACGACCCGAAGTCCAAGACGCCGAAGCCGGATACCTTGTGGGACGAGTCTCGCTGGGCGCTGCATCGACTGTCACCGGCACAGCTGAAGCGCAATGCCGCGGAGTTGCTTACTGAAATCTGGCGCGAAAAATGGCCCTGCTCCTCTGGCGGGGCAAGGGGGCGACAATGAAGGTTTCATTCGCCGTACTTCGAATGCACTTTCCCGATACCGATAGCGTCTCATTGGAGGAGCTCTGGCAGTGGCTCGGCTATCCCGAACACATCGGTAATATCAATTTCTCGAACACGTGCGCGGTCCGGATGAGTATGGCACTCCTCGGCGCCGGCTTTCCAAGCCCGGGGGCTTACCCCATCAAGGCCGGGAAATTCAAAGGAAAGATGATCGAGACCAGGCAAAGGAAGCTGAGCGCTTGGCTTGTTCGACACCTTGGTCAGCCAGAAAAATATAAAAGCGGTATCGAGGCACAGAAGGCGATTGGAACGAAGCGCGGGATCATCTCCTTTTTTCAGCTGCATGGTCCTACAGATAACCAGGGACACATCGCCATTGTCGGGGCGGATAAGTGGCAGACTTTTCGTTGCGGTCCAGAACGTGAAGATAGCCCAACTGGTTGTTTCTGGAACTCTGTCGAGGTGTGGTTCTGGCCACTCAAGTAAGTACGCGAGATACAGAACGATGTAGAAGCAAAGTGCTGGTTTTCCGCTAGCGATGATGCTGTGTACTGCGCAGTAGTTTCGCAAGGGCAAAACTGCTGCGCATGTAAGACGTCACTGGAAATTTCATTATGAAGTTTCTGACACCGGTGATTTCCGTGCTTACACCACCGACCCCAACTTGAAGATCGGCAAATACATCGCCACCACCAGCCCCCCGATCAGCACGCCCAGGATCACCATGATCAGCGGCTCCATCAGCGAAGACAGCGCATTGACGGCCTCGTCGACTTCCTCCTCGAAGAAGTCCGCTACCTTGCCCAGCATCGAATCGAGCGCGCCGGATTCCTCGCCGATGGCGACCATCTGGGTCACCAGGCTGGGGAAGACGTTCACGTTCTGCATCGCGACCGTCAGGCTGGTGCCGGTGCTGACTTCGAGCTGGATGCGGCGGGNNAGACGTTGTTGCCGGAGGCGCCGCCGACCGAGTCGAGGGCTTCGACCAGCGGCACGCCGGCCGCGAACATGGTCGACAGGGTGCGCGTCCAGCGGGCGATGGTGGCCTTGCGGATCACGTCGCCGAAGATCGGCAGGCGCAGCAGGATGCGGTCCATCGCCTGCTGCATTTTCAGCGAGCGGCGCCAGGCCTGGAAGAAGAAGTAGAGCGACGCGAAGATCGAGCCGAAGATCGCCCACCACCACTGCACGAAGAACTCCGAGATGCTCATCACGACCAGGGTCGGCGTCGGCAGGTCGGCGCCGAAGCTGGCGAACACCGACTTGAAGGCCGGGACCACCCAGATCATGATGATGGCGGTGACGATGAAGGCGATCGCCAGGATCGCGATCGGGTAGGTCAGGGCCGACTTGATCTTCGACTTCAGCGCCAGCGTCTTTTCCTTGTAGACGGCGAGGCGATGCAGCAGGTCTTCCAGGATGCCGGCCTGTTCGCCGGCGCCGACCAGGTTGCAGAACAGCGGGTCGAAGTAGCGCGGGTACTTGCGGAAGGCGTTGTTCAGGCTGGTGCCGGTCTCGATGTCCGAGCGCAGGTCCAGGATCAGCTTCGACATCGACGGATTCGCATGGCCCTTGCCGACGATGTCGAACGACTGCAGCAGCGGCACGCCGGCCTTCATCATGGTCGCCAGCTGGCGCGTGAACATGGTCAGGTCCTTGTCGGTGATCTTGCGCCCGGAGCGGTAGATCTTCTTCTTGACCTTGGTGACCATGATGCCCTGGCGGCGCAGCGTCACGTTGACGATCGCCTCGCCGCCGGCGCGCAGCTCGCCGCGCACCGTCTTGCCGGTCTTGTCCTTGCCTTCCCAGGCGTAGACCGATTCCTTGACCTGCGCGCCGCGGCCGCGGGTGGTGGGGAGGGAGGTAGCCATATGAATCCTGTTTATTCGTTGGTGCAGCCGAACACTTCTTCGAGGCTGGTCAGCCCCTGTTTCACTTTCAGCAGGCCCGAGCGGCGCAGCGAATTCACGCCCTCCTTTTCGGCCTGGGCGGCGATCTGCATCGCGTTGCCGTGCGCGAGGATCAACGCCTCGATCGCCGGGGTGATCGGCATGATCTGGTAGATGCCCACGCGTCCCTTGTAGCCGGAGCCGAGGCAGCGTTCGCAGCCGACCGGGCCGTAGGGCTTCCAGTCGCCTTCCAGGTCGCTCTCGCGGTAGCCGGCGCCGAGCAGGGCTTCGCGGCCCATCTCGAGCGGTTGCTTGCAGCCGCACAGGCGGCGCGCCAGGCGCTGGGCCGTGATCAGGATCACCGAGGATGCGATGTTGAAGGGCGCGACGCCCATGTTCATCAGGCGCGTGAGCGTGGAGGGCGCGTCGTTGGTGTGCAGGGTNNACCATGATGATGTCCGGGTCCTGGCGCAGGAAGGATTTGAGGGCCACCGGGAAGGTCAGGCCGGCCTTCTCGTTGACGTTCACCTGGTTCACGCCGGGCAGGTTGATCTCGGCCGGGTCTTCCGCGGTCGAGATGTTGATGCCGGGTTTATTCAGGACGTTCAGGCAGCTGTACAGCGACACCGTCTTGCCCGAGCCGGTCGGCCCGGTGACCAGCACCATGCCGTAGGGGCGCGAGATCGCGTCCAGCAGAAGCGTGCGCTGGTCCGGGTCGTAGCCGAGCGCATCGATGCCCATCTGCGCCTGGGTCGCGTCCAGGATACGCATGACGGTCTTTTCGCCGAACAGCGTGGGCAGCGTGCTGACCCGGAAGTCGATGGTGCGCGTCGGCGACAGAATCAGGCGCATGCGGCCGTCCTGGGGCACGCGCTTTTCCGAGATGTCGAGCTTGGCCAGGACCTTGATGCGCGAGACCAGCTTGTCGCGGATCGACAGCGGCGGCATCGCATGGTCGCGCAGCACGCCGTCCACGCGCATGCGGATGCGGTAGTGCTTTTCGTAGGGCTCGAAGTGGATGTCCGAGGCGCCCAGGTTCACCGCGTCGAGCAGGATCTTGTTCAGGAAGCGCACGATCGGCGCGTCCTCGACCTCGTTCGCCGCTTCCGGCGTAGGCGCCGGCGCTTCTTCTTCGGCGAATTCGATCTCGCCTTCTTCGCCGGCCAGTTCGGCCAGGCTCTGCTCGGCGCCCTTGGCGAGGTTCGCCAGCAGGTTCAGGAGGGCGTCGTGGGCCACGATGACCGGCTCCACTGCCGCCTCGCTCTGGAACTTGATCTGGTCCAGGGCCTGGGAATTGGTCGGGTCGGAGATCGCCACCGACAACCGGTTGCCGCGCTTGGCCAGGGCCACCACGCGCTGGGCCGCCATCAGCTTGGCGTCGATGGCGCCGGGCGGCAGCGCGTCCAGGCTGAAGCTGGACAGGTCGAGCAGGGGATAGCCGAAGGTCTCGGCGCAGAACACGGCCAGCGCGGCGGCGTCGATGGTGCCGCCGACCACCAGCGCGTCGATGAAATGGGTGCGCTCGGCCGCCGCCTTCTTCTGCAGCGCGTCGGCCTGGGCGCTGCTCAGGCGTCCGGCCTGGACCAGCGCGCGCGCCAGACCCGACATCGGTGTGCCTGGAGTCGCGTTCAGGAGGACTGCTGCCATATGCGCCGTGCTGTCGAAGGAAGGGGTAACAAGGCCGCGCGGGGGGCCTGGTCCACGCGGGAGAACTCTTCGGATCATGCCTACGGGCATCAAATTTGTAAAGCGTTTCCACAGAGCATCGATGCGCCCGCGCGACGTAGACGACGTGGCACGGGAGGTTTGTTAACCCGGTGCCAAGGATGTGGACAATTTGACCAGGCTTAGCCGTTGTTATATCCCGGATTGGCATTGACGCGGCGCATGGAACGGCCTGCGGCCTGGACCGTAGGGTGGGCAGCTCCACCCGGGCGTATGAGTCCAGGCAGCCTGTGCGCTGCCCACGCGGTGATAGTTAGCAGCAAGATCACCCGGCGCGAACACGGAGCCGGTAACGATCACCGCGTGGGCAGCGCACACGGCGCGTCTGGGCACCTGTCCGGGTGGAGCTACCCACCCTACGTCAACGCTAGCGACTTCGGCGGCGTCACCAGGAAAACAGGCGCCTGCAGGCGCCTGTCATCACTCTCTCTATATAGTACGAGCGCTCAGCGCAGCGCCAGTGGTGCCGGACGTGCGGCCAGCGCCGGGCCGGCGCCGGCATCGGCCAGCTTGAACACCGACAGCGCGCCGGTCAGCTGGCCGGTCTGCTCGGTCAGCGATTCGGCCGCGGCCGAGGCTTCCTCGACCAGGGCCGAGTTCTGCTGGGTCATCTCGTCCATGCTGCCGATCGCGCGTCCGATGTCCTCGATGCCTTCGCTCTGGCGCTGGCCGGCCATGGCGATTTCGACCATGATGTCCTGCACCTTCCTGACCGAGTCCACGATCTGGCCCATGGTCACGCCGGCCTGGTCGACCAGCGCGCTGCCGGCGTTGACCTTCGAGACCGAGTCGCCGATCAGTTCCTTGATCTCCTTGGC
>DOUW01000323.1:9933-10221 GCA_003520365.1 Massilia sp. | reverse complement strand
GTTGCGGCAGGCCGCGCGCGATGAACAGCGCCATCAGCCGGTCGCGCAGGCGCCCCGGCGGCGGCAGGATCCAGGCGGCTTCCGCCAGGTCCTCCAACCCGAGGTCGCTCCGTTCCAGCCAGGGATGGCCGGCGCGCACCACCAGGCTGCGCGCCTCGTCGGCCAGCGGTTCGAAATCGAGTTCGACGCCGGCGGCCGGGTCGTGGATGCGGCCGATGACGATGTCGAGCTCGCCCGCGCGCAACTGCTCGACCATGGTATTGCTGCCCTCGACCGAGACCGCGACCT
>DOUW01000323.1:9392-9879 GCA_003520365.1 Massilia sp. | reverse complement strand
AGCGCCTGCGGCACCAGCGAACTGGCCGGGGACAGCACGCTGCCGATGCAGACCCGGCCGCCGAAGCCGGCCTGGCCCTGGATGATTTCCTGGTGCGCCGCATCCATCTCGGCCAGCGCCGCGCTGGCGCGCCGGATCAGCACCTTGCCGTACCAGGTCGGGGCCACCCCGCGCGGCAGGCGCTCGAACAGGGGAACGCCGAGCGCGTGCTCGAGTTCGCCGATCAGCTTGGAGGCGCCGGGCTGGGTCAGGCTGGCCGCCTCGGCCGCGTGCAGGATCGAGGCGTGGCGCCCCAGTTCGACCAGCAGCACCAGGTGCCGGATCTTCAGGTGAAAGCAGATGAACCGGGTGGAAGACGAATCTCGCATGCCGCTTTGTGAAATTTTTGTCAAGAAATCATAAGGCAGCGCTGATGCAAGCGTCAATCTAGCGCGGGTAGCGTGTCGGTGTCCTGCAACGTCGGGGTCAGAACGCGACCGACGTCTTC
>DOUW01000323.1:3638-9246 GCA_003520365.1 Massilia sp. | reverse complement strand
ACCGGATGCTTCACGTACTGCAGGTTGGGACGGATGCTGACCGACGGCAGCGGTGACCAGCTGTAGAACACTTCGGCCGCGTATTCGTAGCCGTGGGCGATGGCGGCCGTCGCCTGCGGCTGCGCTGCCTCGTCGCGGCGCAGGGCGCGGGCGCGGCGGCCGTTCGCATGGGTGGCGCCGAGCGCCACGCCGATCATGTCGCGCTGGCGGTCGAAGACACCCTTGTATTCCATGCCGATGGCGACCTGGCGATCGGTGGCGGCGGTGAACTTGTCGGCCTGGGTCGCATTCAGGAACACGGTCGCTCCCCTGCCGCCGGCGCTGCCCGTGACCTGCTGCTCGAGATTGACGTAGGCGCCATAGGCGCCGTCGCGGCGCAGTGCGCCGACGCTGTCCGTACCGAGCGGGCGGCGCAGCGCGTCCAGCGCCACGTCGTCGCCATCGGAGGTGTTGTACCAGGCGCCGACCTTGTAGCTGCCCGGCAGGCCGCGATACAGGCCGGACTGCGGCTGCCAGCCGAATTCGACCGGGATCAGGGCGCCGGTCGTGCCGTGCGGATTGTTCGGGTGCAATCCCTTGCGCACGGCATAACCGTCGTCGAGGTAGCGCGGATTGACCTGGTAGACGCCAAGTTGCAAGTAGCTCTCGCGCGAAGTGTTCAACCTGGCGACGCCGGCCCAGACGCTGACCGGCCAGTTGGCCCAGTAGCTGCCGACCAGGTTGCCCGGCTGCGAACCGCAGAAGCTCAGGTTCTGGAAGTCGCAGGAAAAGCCGGCGAAGTCGGCGCCGATGCCCATGCGGCCGGCCTTCAGCACCAGCCTGCCGTCGAGCAGCGCCTGCTCGAGGTGGAGGTCGGTCAGGCGCCAGGTCTGGCCGCGGCCGTACACTTCCTGGACCTGCTGGAAGGTGCCGAGCCCGGCGTCCGTGCTCAGGTTCTTGCCGTTGCGGTTGGTGACGGTGGCCTTGAAGGTGGCGCCCTGCCAGCCCCAGAGCTTGCCGAGGTCGAGGCGGCTGCCCAGCACCCACTGGTCGCTGTAGCGGCCCAGTTCGCGTGTGCCGCCAGCGCTGTTGTGCGCCAGTTCCGAGGTATAGCCGAAGTCGAACGAAACGCCCTGTTCGGCCAGGCGGGTGCGCTCGCCGTTCCAGTCGCCGAACAGGTAAGGGCCGGCGTCGGCGGCCGAGGCGAACCCGGACGCCAGCAGGCCCAGCGAAAGTGCGGTGGCGAGGGTGGTCTTGCGTGAGATGGTATTCATGATGTGATTGCTTTCGGCAATGCAGCGGCCCGGCCGGTCCCGGCGGGAGCCGCCATGCGTGTCCGGATGGTGTCGGAATGTGAAAGTGAAAGGAGAAAGAAGGAAAGAACGAGACAGCACGCGCCGCGCCGCGGCGCGTGCTGTCGAGCAATTACATCTGTTTACTTGTAATTACTTCTTGGTTACGGGAGCGGCAACCCCATCAGGCAGGGCATAGGCAACCATTTCGTCGCCCATCTTGGTGCCCAGCGAGCCGTGGCCGCCGGCCATCACCACGATATATTGCTTGCCGGTCTTGTCCGACACATAGCTCATCGGGGTGGCCTGGCCGCCCGCAGGCAGGCGCGCCTTCCAGATTTCCTTGCCGTTGCTGACGTCGTAGCCGCGGATGTAGTAGTCCAGGGTGCTGCTCAGGAAGGTCAAGCCGCCGCCGGTGGTCACCATGCCGCCCAGGCTGGGCACGCCCAGCGGCAGGGCAATCGGCACCGGTGCGCTGTCGCGGGTCGTGCCGTTCTTGTGCATCCAGACCTTCTTCATGGTCTTCAGGTCGACCGCCGCCACGTAGCCCCAGGGCGGTGCCTGGCACGGGAAGCCCAGCGGCGACAGGAAGGGACTGATCTCGACGGCGAACGGAATGCCGGTCTGCGGTTGCAGGCCCATCTCGCCGCCGGTACCGCCCTTGGCCTGGGCTTTCTCGCGCGGGACCAGGCGTTCCAGGAAGCCCATGTAGTTGGGGTTCAGGATCAGCAGCTGGCGCACCGGATCGACACTGGCGCCGCCCCATTCGAAGATACCCAGCGGGCCCGGGGAGATGATGGCGCCCTTGCCTTTCCCGCCCACGGTCTGCGGGGTGAACGGACCTTCGTAGCGGTGGTTCTTGTAGATGATGCGGCAGGCCAGCTGGTCGAAGGGCGTAGTGCCCCACATGTCGGTTTCGCTGATGTTACGCTCCGGCAGGAAGCTCAGTGCCGAGTAAGGCTGGGTCGGCGACAGGTGGTCGCCTGGGGCGGGGTTATCCGTCGGCACCGGTTTTTCCGGCGCCGGCACGACCAGCGTGCCATTGCGGCGGTCGATCACGAAGATGTGGCCGGTCTTGGTCGTCGCGACCACCGATGGCACCTTGCCCTTCGGGGTGTCGATGTCCACCAGGGTCGGCTGGCCGCCGATGTCCATGTCCCAGATGTCGTGGTGGACGGTCTGGTAGACCCAGCGCAGCTTGCCGGTCGCCAGGTCGAGCGCGACGATGGCACTGTTGAAGCGCTCGCCGTTCTTGTTGCGCGTGCCGCCCCAGGTATCCGGGGTCTCGTTGCCCATGGGGATATACACCATGCCCAGCTTCTCGTCGATGCTCGACACGCCCCAGGAATTCGGCGAATTGCGGACGTAGGTTTCGCCTTCGGTCAGCGGATTGGTCTCGTCCGGGCGGGCCGGATCCCAGTTCCATACCAGCTGGCCGGTGACCGGGTCGTAGCCGCGGATGACGCCGGACGGCTCGTCGATCGAGTGGTTGTCGGTCACGCTGGCCGCCATCACGATCATGTTCTGCGCCACCGCCGGCGGCGAGGTCGGCATCAGCATGCCGCGGACCTTGACCGGGTGTCCCTTGTAGAGATCGACGACGCCGTTGTTGCCGAAGGACGCGCAGGATTTGCCGGTATCGGCGTTGACGGCGATCAGGGTGCCGTCCATGGTCGGCGCGATGATGCGGCGCGGGCACTCCATCGTCGCGGCATCGGCCCGTGCGGGAGCGCCGTTCAGCGACGGTGCGTTGGCGTCCCAGTAGGACACGCCGCGGCAGATCATGTGCTGGTAGTGGGCCGCGTCACGGTTGATCTTCGGATCGTGGCGCCAGATTTCCTTGCCGGTGTCCGGATCGAGCGCGATCACGATATTGTGCGGCGTGCACATGTACAGCATGCCGTTCACTTTCAACGGGGTGACCTCGTTGGCGATCTCGCCCGGGTCGGTCGGCCCCTTGAAGTCGCCGGTGTGGTAGCTCCACACCTGCTTCAGCTGGCTGACGTTGGCGGGCGTGATCTGCGCCGCGGGCGCATAGCGGTCGCCGTAGCCGGAGCGGCCGTAGGCCGACCAGTCGTTGGCGGCGACGCCGGCGGCATCGTGGGTGCCGCCGCCGGCCATGTTCTCGGCCGCGACGACACCGTGCAGGTCATGGTAATCCTGGAACAGCGCGACCACGCCGACCAGCAGCGTGACCACGGCAGATGCGATCAGCGCCTTGCGTCCGGCGTCAGCGCCTTCCGCGGGCTTGTCCAGGCGGCGGTCGACGAAGGGCAGCAGCAGCCAGACCGCGGCGGCAAACCAGATATCCAGTCGCGGCAGCAATTGCCACCAGTCGAACCGGACTTCGACCAGGGACCAGGCGACGGTCACGACCAGGATCGCCGCCATCAGGCCCAAAGCAGAACGGCGTCGCTTGAGAACAAGGACGCCGTTGATGATCAGTGCCAGGCCCGACACCAGGTAGTAGAAAGAACCGCCGAGTGTGGCCAGATAAATGCCCCCGCCGAGCAGGGCCAGGCCGAGGAGGATGAAGATGGATCCGGTAATCGTCAGAAGCGGTCCGGACCGCGAAGAGGGGTTCATAAAAGTCCTTAGGAAAGTTCCAGGGCGCTATGATATGCTCCCGACACAGGTTTGTAAACCACTTGGTTTCTTAATTTCCTGACAATTACAAGAATACTACCCCATCATCTGAGGAGAAAAATGAACAAGGACGAACGACCCAAGGTCGGCCGCCCCGCCACCTATACGCCCGCACAACTGCTCGACCGTCTGGTCGAGGCGGCGATCGCCATCCTTGACGAACAGGCCGCCAATGCCGATTTCAGTGTTGCGCAAGTGGCCCAGCGCGCAAAGGTATCGAAGCGCAGTGTGTATATGGTTATTTCCAGCAAGGAAGAGTTAATCGGACACATCATCGAGCGGGGCGCCAAGGTCGCCACCACCATGCTCGATGCGCCGGTGACAAGCGCGCAGGATGCGCGCGCGGTACTGGGCCGTTTCCTGGTCGAATGGGTCCGCTTCGCCTGCAGCGCCCAGGCGATCGGCCTGTACGTGATGGCGATCCGCGAGCGCAGCCGCTTTCCCGCGATCGGCGAAGCCTATTACCGCAACCGCAACAAGCACGGTTTGGACCAATTGGTCGCGTGGCTGGAACGCATGCACAGGAAGGATTTTTGCCCGGTGCCGGATGCCTTGCTGACGGCCGACCTGGCGTTGAACATGGCTGCGTCCGAGCGCCAGCGCATCCTCGCGCTGGGCATCGACGCGCCTTATGGCGAGCGCGAACTGGACGAACGCGTCGAGTTCATCCTGCAGTTCGTGTTTCGCGAACCAGCCGCCGGCGTGCGCCCGGCGGCATCTATTTCAGACAGGAGCAAGGAATGATCAAACTGAGTGTGATGTACCCGGCCGGCCCCGATGCGGTGTTCGACCATGCCTACTACCGCGATGTGCACATGCCGCTGCTGAAGCAGCGCATGGGCGCAGCCTGCAGGTGCTACAGCATCGACCAGGGCATCGCCGGCGTCACGCCCGGCAGCACGCCGGCATTCCTGGCGATGTGCCATGTGTACTGCGACTCGGTGGAAGCGCTCATGGCCGGCATCGGTCCACACGCCGCCGAGCTGGCGGCGGACCTGGCCAACTTCACCAATGTCACGCCCGTGCAGCAGATCAGCGCGGTGGTGGCCGACGAGGTGTGAGGATTGATGATGAAGGAAGCCGCGCAGGGACGGACTGGCGTCCGCCCCGACGCGGCTTAAGCCTGGCGACTGCTTACACGCCGACCATCGACACCGCCTTGGTGTTCAGGTAGGCCTCCAGCGCTTCCGGTCCGCCCTCGGTGCCGTAGCCCGAATCCTTGATGCCGCCGAAAGGCAGCTCGGCGCTCGGCGTGGCCGGCTGGTTAATCCACAGCATGCCGACTTCGACGCGGTTCATCAGCAGGTGGGCGTTCTTGATCGAGCGCGTGAAGGCATAGCCGGCCAGGCCGTAGGGCAGGCGGTTGGCCTCGAGGATCGCTTCTTCCAGGCTGTCGACGCCGCGGATCGCGGCGACCGGGCCGAAGGGCTCGTCGTTGAACACGCTCGCTTCGAGCGGCACGTCGGCCAGGATGGTCGGTGCGAAGAAGTTGCCGGTCTCGCCGACGCGCCTGCCGCCGAACGCCAACGTGGCGCCCTTGGCCTGCGCATCCTCGACCACCTTGCCGATGGCGGCGACGCGGCGCGCGTTGGCCAGCGGGCCCAGGGTCGTGCCCTCGGCCAGGCCGTCGCCCAGCTTCAGGCCTTCGGCATGCTTGACGAAAGCACGCGTGAATTCTTCCTTGATCGCGT
>DOUW01000323.1:0-3612 GCA_003520365.1 Massilia sp. | reverse complement strand
GAACTTGGCGGCGCCGGCGGCCTTGACGGCCAGCGCCACGTCGGCGTCCTCGGCGACGATCACCGGCGCATGGCCGCCCAGCTCCATCGTCACGCGCTTCATGTGGGCGCCGGCCAGCGCGGCCAGCTGCTTGCCGACCGGGGTCGAACCGGTGAAGGTGACCTTGCGGATGACCGGGTGCGGAATCAGGTAGCCGGAAATCTCGGCCGGGTCGCCAAACACCAGGCCCACCACGCCCGGCGGGATGCCGGCGTCGACGAAGCACTGCAGCAGCGCCGCCGGCGAGGCCGGGGTTTCTTCCGGCGCCTTGCACAGGAAGGAGCAGCCGGTGGCCAGCGCCGCGCCCAGTTTACGCACGATCTGGTTGACCGGGAAGTTCCACGGCGTGAAGGCGGCGACCGGGCCGACCGGCTCCTTCAGCACCAGCTGCTGCGCCTTCGGATTGCGCGACGGGACGATGCGGCCATACACGCGCATGCCTTCGGCCGCGAACCAGTCGATGATCTCGGCGCCGGCCAGGATCTCGCCCTTGGCTTCGACCAGCGGCTTGCCCTGCTCCTGGGTCAGCAGGCGGGCGATGTCGCCGGCGCGCTCGCGCAGCAGGCTGGCGGCGCGGCGCATGGTGGCGGCGCGTTCGGCCGCGGGCACGAAGCGCCAGGCCTCGAAGCCCTGCTGCGCCGCGGCCAGCGCGCGGTCCAGGTCGGCGATCGAGGCATGGGCCACCGTGCCGATCGCCTGACCCGTGGCCGGGTTGAGCACCGGGATGGTCTTGCCGCCTTCGGCATCCTGCCATTCGTTGGCGATGAGGAGACGGGTATCGGGATAGCTGGACGTGGTCATGGCGTATCGGTTCCTGTGTTGGAGTGAGAACAGAATGATAACCCGGACGCGGCCAGGATGGAGAGGATGCGGCAGACGATGCCCGCGCGGGCGGCAAGCGTGCGGACCCGCCGCCGGACGGATGCTAGACTTTGGCCCCGGATATCGCACATACTGTCGCCGCCAGGCCCGGCCCTGGCCGCCTGCACGCCACGCGCGACTTGCAGCGAACCGGTCTCCCTCCTCCACTGCATGGCCCGCGGCGCGCCGCCGCCCCCATTCGAAGGATACGTTTTCAGCATGCGTTCATTGATTCTCGGTCTCCTCTTTTTCTTCTCGCTGGCAGCGAGCCTGCCCGCCGGCGCCGTCCTGCCCCTCGTTCCGAAGACCGCCGCGGAAGATCCCGCCGTGCTGCCCGATCCCCTCGGCCGGCAGACGCCGCGCTCGATGATCTCGGGGCTGATCGGCGCCCTGGCCCAGCACGACTACGACCGCGCCGCCCAGTACTTCGAACTGCCGAACAACAGCAACCGCCAGCGCGTCAACGCCGCGACCCAGGCGCGCGCCTTCCAGATGCTGCTCGACGAAGGCGGCTCGCTGCAGCCCTACGCCGTCCTGTCGAACGAGGCCGTCGGCCGGATCGACGACGATTTGCCGATCGAGCAGGAAAGCGTCGGCCAGATCACCATCCAGGGCAAGCGCATCCCGGTCCTGCTGACCCGCAGCGAGGACGAGGGCCAGCAGGTCTGGCGCATCTCGCAGGAGACCATGACCCAGTTGGCGGCGGCAAGCAAACGCCCGGCCGCAGCCCTGGCGGAAGGCCAGAAGCAGAACGAGATCACCATCGCCGGTGCGCCGCTGAAGGACTGGGGCCTGCTGATCGGTCTGGGCGTGCTGATCTTCGGCGGCCTGTGGATGGTGGCCGCGCTGATGGTCGCCATCATGCGCCGCCTGGTGGCGGACCCGACGACCAACGGCCTGTACCGCTTCTTCGAGGCGGCGCTGCCGCCGCTGAGCCTCCTGATCGCGGTGTTCGTCTTCTTCGGCTGGGCCGAGCGCCTGCCGGTGGCCATCGTGGCACGCCAGACCCTGCTGCGCTATACCGGCATCATTTCCGTCATCGCTTTCGTCTGGTTCGGCCTGCGCCTGGTCGACGCGCTCGCCGAACTGGCCATCGTGCGCATGCAGCAGCGCCAGCGGCGCCAGGTGATCTCGGTCATCACCCTGCTGCGGCGTACCGCCAAGGTCCTGCTGCTGCTGTTCTCGGGCATCGGCATCCTCGACACCTTCGGCATCGACGTCACCACGGGGATTGCGGCGCTCGGCATCGGCGGCATCGCCCTGGCCCTGGGCGCGCAGAAGACCGTCGAGAACCTGGTCGGCAGCGTGACGGTGATCGCCGACCGCCCGGCCCAGGTGGGCGACTTCATCAGGGTCGGCGACCTGATCGGCACGGTGGAAGACGTCGGCATCCGCTCGACCCGCATCCGCACCCTGGAGCGGACCCTGGTGACCATCCCCAACGGCGACCTGTCGGCGCGCCAGATCGAGAACTTCGCGCCGCGCGAGCGCTTCCTGTTCAACCCGGTCGTCTGGGTCGACTACCGCGCCTCGTCGGCGAAACTGCGGGAAGCGATCGGCATCGTCCAGCAGGTGCTGAAGGAGCACGAGAAGATCGCCGAGGGCGCGCGCGCCCTGCTCGGCCGGATCGGCGAGCGTTCCTTCAACATCGAGGTGTTCGCCTACATCGACGTGCGCGACTTCGAGGAAAGCCTGCGCATCCGCGAAGCGCTGCTGCTGGCGATCTACGAGCGGCTGGAAGCGGCCGGCATCGGCCTGGCCTTCCCGGCCCAGACCATCGTGGTGTCGCGCGCGCAGCAGGCGGATGCACCCGCAAACGGCGACGACGGAGCGCAGAAAGCGCCGTCCTGAAGCGCGCCGCGTCAGCCCAGCAGCTTCTCGCGCGCCGCCTGCTTCAGCCAGTCCGGGTATTCGCTCATCAGGAGGTCGTAGAGCTGGGCGTCCGAATGCTCGTCGGGGCTGGCGACGGCGAAGAAGTCGGCGTTGTCGATCAGCCGGCCATCGAGCTCGTCGAGCTTTTCCAGGAAGGGAAAGTCGGAGTCGGCGAAGTTCAGGAGGCGCTTGCTCTTCGATTTCTTGCCCTTGCCGATCCCCATGAACTGCCAGAAGATCGGCTCGCGGCTGGCCCAGCGCAGCTGGCGCTCGGTCAGCGGCTGGTCCGAGGTGCCGCCGTCGGTAACGAACATGACGTAGACCGGCAGCGCGGCCTTATCTCCCTGCTTGTTCCGTTGAACAAGCGGTTGCTTGCGCTCGCCGCCGCCGGCATCGGGGAAGTAATGGCGGCGCACCGCCTGCATCGCCGCGCCGTAGCGGGTATCGCCTTCGAGCGGATGGCGCTCGATCAGCTGGCCGACATAGCCGCGGAAGTTGGACAGCCCCATCGGCGCGACGTGGTGCACGTTGCGGCCGAACAGGAAGACATCGATCTCGCCGTCGTCGTCGAAGCGGCAGCCGAGGGCCAGGATGCGCTCGGCGAAGGCTTGCACCAGCCCCTTGCGGTACAGACTGCTCATCGACCCGGAGATGTCGAGCACCAGGCAGACCCGGGCCCGGTGCTGCTCGAGGCCGACCTTCGCCAGCGACACGCCCGCCGATTTCACCAGGCTGACCAGCTGGGGCGCGGCCTGCTCGACGCGTTTTTCCAGGTTGACGGCGGGCGGTTTGGCAGGGATCGCACCCGCCTGCGGCGCCGGCGCGGGCGCCGGCGCGGAC
>DOUW01000241.1:1973-4697 GCA_003520365.1 Massilia sp. | reverse complement strand
CGATGCCCTGGGCCGCGCCGGTGACCACCACCACCTTGTCCTTGAAGCGCGCGCGCGCGTTTGCGTGATCGTTCATGTCATGCTCCTGCGTTTGGCGAGAACTTCTCGTAATGGAAACTGGCCGGCTCGACCCCGATATCGCCCAGCCAGCCGCGCACCGCGTCCACCATCGGCGGCGGGCCGCACAGGTAGACGTCGACCTCGCCGTCGTTCATCCACGCCGGCTCGACGTGGGCGGTGGCGTAGCCCTTGCGCGGATGCGCGCTCTCGGGCGCGGCGACGCAGGTCACGTAGCTGAAGTTCGGGTGGGCGGCCGCGATGCGGTCGAGCTCGTCGATGCCGATCAGGTCGCAGTCGTTGGTGACGGCGTAGACCAGGCGCACCGGATGCGCGAAGCCGCCCTGCTCCAGGCTGCGCAGCATCGACAGGAAAGGCGCGATGCCGGTGCCGCCGGCCAGGAACAGCACCGGGCGCGTCACCGGGCGCAGATAGAAGCTGCCGAAGGGGCCGACGAAAGTGATGGCGTCGCCTTCGCCCGCCAGGCCTGCCAGGTAGCCACTCATGCGCCCGTCCGGCACGTTACGCACCACGAATTCGACGCGGCCGGCGCCGGGCGCCGAACTGAAGGAATACGAGCGCGTCAGCGCGGTGCCGGGCACCTGGACGTTCACGTACTGGCCGGGCAGGAAGCCGGGCGCCGATCCTTCCTCGACGTCGACCGCGAAGCGGATGGTCGAGGGCGAGAACTGTTCGACGCTGGCGATCTTGCCCTGGTAGCTGTGGGCGCCGGACTTGCAGGCCTGCGAGGTGGCCAGAATCTTGACCACGCAATCGGAGGTCGGACGCATCTGGCAGGCCAGCACGAAGCCCTTGGCGGCATCGGCGGCTTCCAGCGCATCCTCGATATAGCTGGACTCGGGCATGTCGTAGCTGCCCGACTCGCAGTGGGCGCGGCAGGTGCCGCAGGCGCCGTCGCGGCAGTCGAGCGGAATGTTGACGCGCTGGCGGTAGGCGGCGTCGGACAGGGTTTCCTTGTCGTTGCACGCAATGAAGCGGGTGATTCCGTCTTCGAACTGCAGGGCGATGTGATGGCTCATCGTCGGTCTCCTAGGCCGCAGGCCGCCCTGCCGGGCTGCGTTGCGGCGATGTTGTGAAGCTGAACTGAAGCTGAACTGAAGCTGAACTGAAGCTGNNGATGTAGTCGTTCTTCAGCACGACGTACTTGTCCAGGATGCGCGGCTGGCCGCCGCCGGATTCGTGGCCGAAATCGATGACATAGCGCGACATGCCGAAGTACGAGAAGTCGGTCTTGTAGCGGTGGCTCAGCGTGTGCCAGTTGAAGCGCACCGTGACCACGCCGCCGTCCTGCTTCTCGATCTCGATGTTGGCGATGTTGTGGCTGGTGCGGGTATCGGGCACCGTGGCGCTGGAGCGCTCGGTCTTGATCCGGAACACGCGGTCCTCCAGGCCCTGGCGGGTCGGGTAGTAGATCAGCGAGATCTCGCGCTGCGGGTCGCTCACCAGCTGGCCGTCGTCGTCCCAGGACGGCATCCAGAAGCGCGCGTCCGGGTGGTAGCATTCGAGCCAGTCGTCCCAGGCTTCGTCGTCGAGCAGGCGCGCCTCGCGGTACAGGAAGGCGGCCACGTCGTGGATGGCGATGGTGCTCATGCCTGTTCTCCCTTGTCGGATGCCATTTGCCCGGCCTGGGCCTTGCGCATGACCTCGAGCCAGTAGCGGTGCTGCACCGTGTACAGGCCTTCGTCCTCGGTGCGTACGCCGCTCATCACGGGCGCCAGGCCGATTTCCTTGGCCGCCTCGTCCGGACCCTGGATCCAGTGCGAGGCGCCGCGGCACATGTCGTTCCAGGGCATGGCGCTGCCGGCGTAGCCGGCCTGGCAGGCGCGGAATTCCTCCAGGTCGTCGGGCGTGGCCATGCCGCTGACGTTGAAGAAGTCCTCGTACTGGCGGATGCGGCGGGCGCGCGCCTCGTCGGACTCGCCCTTCGGCGCGATGCAGTAGATCGTCACTTCGGTCTTGTCGACCGAGATCGGGCGCAGCAGGCGGATCTGCGACCCGAACTGGTCCATCAGGTAGACGTTCGGGTACAGGCAGAGGTTGCGCGAGCGCTCGACCATCCAGTCGGCGGTCGGCTTGCCGTACTGCGCCGCGTACTCGGCATGGCGCGGGTAGTTCGGCCGGTCCTCGGGATTGGCCCATTGGGTCCAGAGCAGCATGTGGCCGTGGTCGAAGGCGTAGAAGCCGCCGCCCTGGCGTCCCCACTTGCCGGCGTCCATGGCGCGGATCTTGTCCTCGCGCTCGGCCGCTTCCTTGCGCCGGTTGGTGGTCGCCGCATAGTTCCAGTGCACCGCCGAGACGTGGTAACCGTCGGCGCCGTTCTCGGCCTGCAGCTTCCAGTTGCCCTCGAAGGTATAGGTCGAGGCGCCGCGCAGCACTTCCAGGCCATCGGGCGACTGGTTGACGATCATGTCGATGATCTTGGCCGCCTCGCCCAGGAATTCCTCGAGCGGCGGCACGTCCGGGTTCAGGCTGCCGAACAGGAAGCCCTTGTAGTTGGCGAAGCGCGCCAGCTTCTTCAGGTCGTGCGAGCCTTCCTTGTTGAAGCAGTCGGGATAGCCCGCGTCTTCCGGGTCCTTCACCTTCAGGAGCTTGCCGCTGTTGTTGAAGGTCCAGCCGTGGAAGGGACAGGTGTAGGTCGCCTTGTTG
>DOUW01000241.1:0-1927 GCA_003520365.1 Massilia sp. | reverse complement strand
GCCCTCGAAGATGTGCTTCATCTCGAGTTCGAACAGCGCCGGATCGGTGAACGCGCTGCGGTGCAGGCGGTGGTCGCCGGTGTCGTGGTTTTTCACCAGCAGCGCATCGAGGTCGACCTCGCTGCCCACGGGACGCACGGGTACGGGATGGATGGGGATCATGGCATGCTCCTGTCAGGCTGGCTCACGCTGCGGCGCGCTGGCGTTCGACTTGCGCGCTGGGCGCGGCGTCGACCTCGCGGTGCAGGTGGAAATCGAAATCGATCGACGAGAACGGCTTGTCCTGGCCGCGCGCGGCGATCGCGGCCGGGTCCTCGACACGGGTCACCGGCGGCACCAGGCCTTCGCGGCTGGCAAAGGCGAAGTCGTCCCACAGGTATTCGTCGCCGTCGATGTTGATCTGGGTGGTCAGCTTGCGCTGGCCCGGGGCGCTGACGAAAAAGTGGATGTGGGCCGGGCGCTGGCCGTGGCGTCCCAGCAGGCCGAGCAGCGTGGCGGTGCTGCCGCCCGGCGGGCAGCCGTAACCTTTCGGCATGATCGACTGGAAGCCGTAGCGGCCCTGGGCGTCGGTGACGATGGTGCGGCGCAGGTTGAAGTGCGACTGGGTCGCATCGAAGAAGGAGTAGTTGCCCAGCAGGTTGGCGTGCCAGACTTCGACCTTGGCGCCCGGCAGCGGCTTGCCGTCGGCGTCGAATACGGTGCCCTGCATGAAGAGCGTCTCGGCCTGCTCGCTCTCGCTGCCGTCGTCGAGGCGGGCGAAGCCCTGGGCTTCCGGCGCGCCGGCCACGTACAGCGGGCCTTCGATGGTGCGCGGGGTGCCGCCCTCGATGCCGGCGCGGGCCTCGGCTTCGTCGGCGCGGATGTCCATGAAGCGCTCCAGGCCCAGGCCCGGGGTCAGCAGACCCAGCTCGTTGTTCTTGCCGGCGTTGGTGAGGAATTCGACGCCCTTCCAGAATTCGCTCGGCTGGATGTCGAGGTCTTCCATCGCCTTGCACAGGTCGGCGACCAGGCGCAGCACGATGGCCTGCACGCGCGGGTTGGCCGGGCCGTCGGCGGCGTCGACGATCCATTGCTTGGCGAGTAAGTCGATTTGTTGGTGGTTCATGCTTGTCTCCTGATAGATCTGGTAGGGGTAGGGTTCGACGCTTACAGGTCGCCGGTGCGGACCGAGGACGGATGCCGGCACAGCGGGGTGACCTCGATGCGCATGTAGGGGAACAGCGGCAGCGACATCAGCAAGGCGTGCAGTTCCTCGTTGCCCGGCACGTCGAAGATGCTGACGTTGGCGTACTGGCCGGCCACGCGCCACAGGTGGCGCCAGCTGCCCTCTTCCTGCAGGCGCGCGGCGAGCGCCTTTTCTTCCGCCTTCAGCGCGTCGGCCTGGTCCTTGGGCATGGACGGCGGCAGTTGGACTTCCATCGTTACGTGAAATAGCATGGGGTTCTCCGTTTGAATATCACTGGCGCCGCATGCGGCGCAGCTTGTCGGCGTCGACGCGTACGCCCAAGCCCGGCGTGGACGGCACCTGCAGCGCGAAGTCGGCGTACACCAGCGGCTCCTCGAGCACTTCCTCGGTCAGCAGCAGCGGTCCGAACAGCTCGGTGTCCCAGGACAGGTCGGTGAAGGTGGCGCACAGGTGCGCGGTGGCGGCCGTGCCGATGCCGCCTTCCAGCATCGTGCCGCCATACAGGCCGATGCCGGCCAGCTGGGCAACGGTGGCGACCTGCTGCGCCGGCACCAGCCCGCCGGACTGGGCGATCTTCACGGCGAACACGTCGGCGCCCTCGATGCGGGCGATCTCGAAGGCGTCGAGCGGGCCATGCAGGGCCTCGTCGGCCATCAGCGCGACATCGAAGCGCGCCGCCAGGCGCCGCATCGCGGCGCGATTGGAGGCAGCCACCGGCTGCTCGACCAGGTCGATGCCGCC
>DOUW01000228.1:2735-2972 GCA_003520365.1 Massilia sp. | reverse complement strand
ATCTGGTCGTCGCCGACGGCCAGCATCCAGACCTGCGCCGGGCGCAAATCCGCCACCTGCGCCAGCGCGCGTCCCGCGCCGATGAAAGCGACCGCCGCGCCGGCACTGTCGATCGAGCGCGTCAGCACGTCCTGCACCTCGAACACGCCGTGCGCCGCGAACAGCCGGCCCAGGGTGCGGCCGACGTGCCCGGCGCCGACGATGTTCAGGGTAGGCGTCATCAGAAGCCGGCGCCGG
>DOUW01000228.1:0-2546 GCA_003520365.1 Massilia sp. | reverse complement strand
CGGCGAAGCCTTCATGTCCGCCCGCCAGTTGCGTGAACAGGTCGACCGCGCACTGCTGCATGCGCGCGTCCTCGGCGTGCTCGAAGGGCATGTAGGCAAAGGCGCGCTGCTGCGGCTCGAGCGTGCGGTCGGCGCCGCTGTCGACCAGCTGCTGCGCGGCGGCCAGCGCCAGCGTATCGCCGGCAAACGCGCCCGGGGTGTCGCGGTGGGCGTTGCGGGTGAACTGGTCGAGCACCAGGATGCGCGCCAGCGTGCCTTGCGCGCCGTGCTCGATGTCCCATTCGCGCAGGCCGCCGGCGATCGCCTGCGCGATCGCCGCGCCGAAGCGCTCGCGGATCTGCGCGTCGAATGCCGCGTCCTTGCGGAACCATTCGGGCCGCGCCTTGCCGTAGCCGGCATCATCGCGCGGCAGGAACCAGAAATCGAGTACGTCTTGCGCCTTCATATCGGTGTGTCCCATCAGGTTATTTTTAATTGTTCGTGTCAGTTGCGGGCATGCGAAAGCTGGAAGCCCTCGACGCCTTCGAAGGCGGCCAGTTCGGCCGCCAGTTCGGTGAGCGTGGCGCGGTTGTGGCGCGACAGCGCCAGCGCGACGAAACGCCATTCCTGGCGCCCGCCGCTGGCCATGATGGTCAGCGAGCTGCCGGCGATCTGGTAGCCGCGCTCGAGCGCCGCTTCGCGCAGCGCGTCTTCCCTGGGCAGGAAATTCTCTTTAAAACGCAGCATGACCGCCACCGCGCGCCGCGAGGGCAGCACCGCCTCCACCCGGTTCAGGTAGATCATGATCATCGCCGCGAAAAACGCCAGGCCCATCGCGGCCAGGTAAAAGCCGACGCCCACCAGGATCCCGATCACCGACGAGCCCCAGATCGAGGCCGCCGTGGTCAATCCGCTGATATTAAAACCTTCGCGCATGATGACGCCGGCGCCGAGGAAGCCGATGCCGGTGACCACGCCCTGCATCACGCGGGTCGGGTCGACCGGGCCGATGGCGCCGACGCTGCCGCCGTACCACATCTCCGGATAGCCGCTGACGATGGTCAGCGCGGCCGATGCCATGCACACCAGGCCATAGGTGCGCATGCCGGCGGCGCGGCCGTGGTAAGAGCGCTCGTAGCCGACCAACAGGCCCAGCAACAGCGCGCCGGCCAGGTGCAGCAGGATCACGCCATTGGTGGCGATCTCGGAGGGCGACCAGTACGGAGCCAGCAATTCCCACGTCGTCATGACAGTCTTTCGTAATACTGCGCGCAGCAGCTCAGGGCTTGTTCTTCCTGACCAGCTGTTTTTCGAAGGCGGCGTCGTGCTTGCTGATGCGCTTGACTTCCTGCGGACCGAGGCCGTTCACGAAGGCGACGAACTCGTCCAGTTCGAGCGGCGCGCACAGCGGCGGCGCGCCGGGCGACTCTGCTAGGTAAAACAGGCCGTCGCCGGTGCGCGCCATTGAATACGCGGTATTCCCGGTGCGTTTCTTCAGGCGCTCGACGGCGGAGCTGGCGCGGGTGGAGCGGGCGGAAGCCATCAGACGGCCCTCGTGCGCAGTTCCAGCCATGCGCGCGCCGCGCCCTGCACATGCGGCAGCAGGCGTTCGCGCACGGTGGCGTGGTAGTCGTTCAACCATTGCACTTCGTGCGGGTGCAGCAGCGCCATGTCGAGGCAGCGCGTGTCGATCGGGCACAGGGTCAGCGTCTCGAAGCGCAGGAACTCGCCGAACTCGCCGCTGGCGGCGGGCACGTTGAGCACCAGGTTCTCGATGCGGATGCCCCAGCGGCCCGGTTTATAGATGCCCGGCTCGTTCGAAGTGATCATGCCCGGCTCCATCGCCGTGTGCGGGTCCGGCGAGGCCGACGGCGAAATCACCTGCGGGCCTTCGTGCACGTTCATGAAGTAGCCGACGCCGTGGCCGGTGCCGTGGCCGTAGTCCACGCCGGCGGCCCAGATCGGCGCGCGCGCGATCGCGTCCAGCATCGGGCCGCGGGTGCCGCGCGGGAAGTGGGCCATCGACAGCGCCATCATCCCTTTCAGCACCAGGGTGAAGTCGCGCTTGTGCTCAGCCGTGATGGTGCCCACCGGGACCACGCGCGTGATGTCGGTGGTGCCGCCCAGGTACTGGCCGCCCGAGTCGATCAGCAGCAGGCCGTCGCCCTCGATGGTCGAGTGGGAAGCCTGGCTCGCGCGGTAGTGCATGATCGCGCCGTTGGCGTTGAAGCCGGCGATCGTGTTGAAGCTGGGGCTGACGAAACCCGGGCGGCGCGCACGCGCCGCGGTGATCTGCTCGTCGATGGTCAGCTCGGTGATCGGCGCGCGCTGCGGATCGAGCAGGGTCGCCTCCAGCCAGGCGAAGAATTCGCACAGTGCGGCGCCGTCCTGTTCCATGGTGGCGCGCACGTGCGCGACTTCCGCCTCGCTCTTGCGCGACTTGGCGAACGTCGTCGGGTTGATCGCTTCCACCACGCGCACCGTGTCCGGGACGGCGGCGCGCATGCCGGCGGTGACGCGGCGCGGATCGAGCAGCAGCGTGCTGTCGGCGGGCAGCGCGGCGAGGG
>DOUW01000048.1:8366-12459 GCA_003520365.1 Massilia sp. | reverse complement strand
CAAGGACCGCATCGCCGTGGTCGACGTGCCGCTCGCGGCCCACGTCGTGCCCGGCACCCTCGATGCCGACAACGGCCGCGCGGTGCTGGCCACGCTCGACCTGGCGGTCGAGGGCGTGCAGGCCGGCTGGTTCGACGCCATCGTCACCGCGCCGCTGCAAAAGAGCACCATCAACCAGGCCGGGATCGCGTTTTCCGGCCATACCGAATACCTGGCCGAGAAGACCGGCACCCCGCGCGTGGTCATGATGCTGGCCGGCCAGCCTGCGAATCAGCCCTACCTGCGCGTGGCGCTGGCCACCACCCACCTGCCGCTCAAGGACGTGCCCGCCGCGATCACGCCGGACGGCCTAGGCCAGGTGCTCGACATCCTGCACGCTGACCTGCGCGCCAAGTTCGGCATCGCCGCGCCGCGCATCCTGGTCACCGGCCTGAATCCCCATGCCGGCGAGAATGGCTACCTGGGGCGCGAGGAAATCGACGTCATCGAGCCGGCGCTGGCGGCGGCGCGCGCGCGCGGCATCGATGCGCGCGGTCCCTATCCGGCCGACACCCTGTTCCAGCCGAAGTACCTGCAGGACGCCGACTGCGTGCTGGCGATGTACCACGACCAGGGCCTGCCGGTGCTCAAGCACGCCACCTTCGGGCGCGGCATCAACGTCACGCTCGGCCTGCCGCTGATCCGCACCTCGGTCGACCACGGCACCGCGCTCGACCTGGCGGCGCAAGGCCTCGGCCACGCCGACTGCGGCAGCATGGAAGAGGCGATCCGCGCCGCCCTGCTGATGGTGGCGGCCAGCAAGGGCGCCCGCGGCGCCAACCCCATTTAACGAAAGCACCAATGAAACACGTAGCACGCAAGCGCTTCGGCCAGAACTTCCTGACCGACGACCATGTCCTGAACAACATCATCGACGCGATCGACCCGCGCCGCGGCCAGGCCATGGTCGAAATCGGCCCGGGTCTGGCGGCGATGACGGCGCTGCTGCTGAAGGGACTGGACCACATGCACGTGGTCGAACTCGACCGCGACCTGGTGGCGCGTCTCGAGAAAGCATATCCGCGCGAAAAACTCACGGTCCACTCCGGCGACGCCTTGAAGTTCGACTTCGCCTCGATCCCGGTGCCGGAAGGGCAGAAGCTGCGCGTGGTCGGCAACCTGCCGTACAACATCTCCAGCCCGTTGCTGTTCCACCTGGCCGAGTTTGCGCACCTGGTCGAGGACCAGCACTTCATGCTGCAGAAGGAAGTGGTCGAGCGCATGGTGGCCGAGCCCGGCACCAAGGCCTACAGCCGCCTGTCGGTGATGCTGCAATGGCGCTACGACATGGCGATGCTGTTCGTCGTGCCGCCGACCGCCTTCGATCCGCCGCCGCAGGTCGACTCGGCGATCGTGCGCATGGTGCCGACCCGCAGGAAACTCCCGGCCGACGGCCCGACCCTGGAAGCGGTGGTGCAGAAGGCCTTCTCCCAGCGCCGCAAGGTGATCCGCAATTGCGTGGCCGGCATGTTCACCGAGCAGCAGCTCGTCGATGCCGGCATCGACCCGGGCGCCCGTCCGGAAGCGGTCGGTCTCGAGCAGTACGTGGCGCTGGCGAATATCCTGAAACCCGTCTGAAGCCCGCCTGAAGCACCCGGGCGGTCGCCCGTTGCCGCCTTTGCCGTCTCTCCTGGGCCGCCAGCCGGCCGGCCCGGTCACCCCATCCGGAACTCCCCCTCATCAGTTCGCTTGCGGCGCCGCACAAACGCGGTACATCGCCGTTTGACGCGCTTCGGCGCCCCCTTTTTGCAGTTCGTCGCAGGCCGATGGAAGGGCACAAGGGGGCTTGCTAAAGTACTCCCATCGAAAGCCCGAACGCACAGCGCAGGGCCCCACCAGCCAACCGAAGGGAGTATCAACATGAACGTCCTCAAGCACATGGAAGCCATCTTCGTCGTCGCCGCCCTGCTCGTCGGTGTCAGCACCTACGCCAGCGCCGAGAGCTACAAGGCCGAGGTCCGCGCCGCCTCGATGGTGACGATTGGCACCGAAAAAATGGCGGTGGTGAAGGTCGTCGGCAAGCGCCTGACCCCGGTCACCAAGCTCGGCTGAGCCGGCGCCCGGGATACGGGCAAAAAAAAGCCCACCGTTGCGGGTGGGCTTAAATCCAATTCTTTTCTGAGGAGAGTTGGAGGAGACAGGTAGGATTATGCTGCGCTACAACATATAAATCCAATTTTCTTTTGGAATGGTCGTCATAAGCGCAGCATATGTCTCCATCAGGTCGGGTTGGCGACGCAGGTCACGTCGATGTTGGTGATGTCCACATCGTCCATGATCCCGACGGGATTGGCCACGGTGCAGGTATAGCCGGCCGGCTGGGTCTCGATCGTGACGCCATAGGTCTTGCCGTAGGTAACCCTGCCCAGCGTGTAGGGAACGTCTGCCACCGGATCGGCGGCCGTGACCGTAATCGTCGAGTTGCTGCCATTGTTCAGTTTCAGGCTGCCGGCGCCCAGGCCTTTCACCACACCGCCGATGGTTGGGCTGAGCAGGAAGCATTGGAAGTCGGCATTGATTTCCGACAGGCGACCCGCGGTGTCGTTGGTCCGGCCTGCCGCCTCGCACACCTGGTGCGGTGGCTGCTTGCTGACCTTCACATCGTAGACTTCGCCATATTCAAGCTGCTTGGGGAAGGCGTAGTCCACGTTCCTGACCGCGATGTCCGTCGAGGCCGCGTCCGGCATGACTTCTTTGGTCATGCCGTTCGTTTCCAGCACCAACGGTCCATACTGCAGGCCGGTCACGGTGCCGCCGATCGTGTAGTTCGTGGAACCGCCGCAGGAAGCGAGCGCTGCCGCCAGCGCCAGCACGAGGCCCGAACGGATTAACACATTTTTCTTCAAGTTCATCTCCTGGAATCCGTCAGGCCGTCAGGCGCAGGTGACGGTGACGTTGATTGCCGGCGGCTCGTCGGCGCTCGGCACCGTTCCGGTACCGTTCTGCACCGTGCACACCTGGCCGGATGGCTGGGTCAGGACGGTGACGCCATACGGTTGGCCCCAGCCGGCCCGGGTCATGGTCAGGGTGCCGTTCGCGGTGATGTCGGTGCGCACCGAGCCGTTCACCAGGGCCAGGGTGCCGCCGGCCTTCAGGCCGGACACGGTCACGTCCAGCGGCTTCGACTTCAGGGTGCAGGCAATCCTGATCGTGGTGATGTTGAAGGTTGCCTTGCCGGTGCCGGTGTTGCCGACGACTTCGCATTTCTCGGTGTTCGGTGGCGAAGCCTTGACCTTGACGTTGTAGGAGGAGTCCGCATCGACCAGGTTGGGGAAGTAGAACTCGCTCGTGTTGGCCGGCACGGCGAAATCCGGGCCGTCGTTGTTCGTCAGCACCAGGCCTGCCATCGTATTGTTGCTAACAGTACCGCCCAGGTAGAACTCGCCGTCACCGCCGCCGCAGGCGGACAGGCTCAGCGCGCATGCGAGCGCGAGGCCGGCACGCAGGGGGGAACGCATCATAATTTCTCCAAATAAAAGGGAACTGGACAAGACGCGCTACGGCGTCCGTGCCGCGTCGAATGCTTGAGTTTTGCCCATCATTTTAGAGCATTTGACAAGGGCCGGGCTCATCGTCGTTTGTATCACGGTGTAACGGCAACGGCGGGCAACGGCGCGTCCTGGCGTGCGTTTGCATTTCGGCGCGGGCCTCGCTATGCTCTGTTCGCCCTCTTCAGCATGCCACCCGATGACGACCACGCCCCGCCGCCCCTGGCCCCGAGCCGTCCTGTTCGACCTGGACGATACCCTGTGGCCGATCGCCCCCGTGATCCTGCAGGCCGAGCAGATCCTGTTCGCCTGGCTCGCCGCCAACGCGCCGCGCGTGGCCGAGCGCTTCACCATCGACAGCCTGCGCCAGGCGCGCCTGGAACTGCTGGCGCAGCGCCCCGAGTTGCAGCTCGACCTGGGCGCGCTGCGCCGCGTCGGGCTGGAGGCCGCCTTCGAGCAGGTCGGCGAGGACCTGTCCAAGGTGGAACTGGCGATGACCGAATTCTTCGCCGCGCGCAATGCCGTGGTTCCCTACGACGACGTGCTGCCGGGCCTGTCGGGCCTGA
>DOUW01000048.1:0-8229 GCA_003520365.1 Massilia sp. | reverse complement strand
CGGATCCGGCGATTTTCCACGCCGGCTGTGCGGCGCTGGGCGTGGCGCCGCACGAGGCGGTATACGTCGGCGACGACCTCATCCTCGACGTGCAGGGCGCCCAGCGCGCCGGGCTGCGCGCGGTGTGGATGAACCGCACCGCCAGCCGGCGCCACCTGGAGGAGGGCGTGCAGCCGGACGCCATCGCCGCCAATTTCGACGAACTGCTGGCCTGGCTCAGGCAAGAGCACGGCTGACTGCACAGGCGTCGGACTAAGGTGCATAATAGGAGCGGAACCATTTTCCGCTTCTCCCTCCCATGCAACTTGATACCCGTGCCCAAACCCTGCTGAAAGCCCTGGTCGAGCGCTACATCGCCGATGGCCAGCCGGTCGGGTCGCGCGCGCTGTCGAAGATTTCGGGCCTGGACCTGTCGCCGGCCACGATCCGCAACATCATGGCCGACCTCGAGGAGATGGGCTACGTCGCCAGTCCCCATACCTCGGCCGGCCGCGTGCCCACGCCGCGCGGCTACCGCCTGTTCGTCGATACCTTGCTCACCGTGCAGCACCTGAACGAGCAGGGCGTCGACGCCGAGCGCATGCGCCTGGCGGCCCAGCAGCCCCAGAAGATCATCGCCAACGCGGCGCAGATGCTCTCGTCGCTCACCCAGTTCGCCGGCGTGGTGCAGAGCCCGCGGCGCGAATCGGTGTTCCAGCAGATCGAATTCCTGCGCCTGTCCGAGCGCCGCATCCTGCTCGTCATCGTCGATCCGCGCGGCGACGTGCAGAATCGCCTGCTGCACACCGACGTCGACTACACGCCGGCCCAGCTGGTGCAGTCGGCCAACTACCTGAACCAGAACTATGCCGGCCTCTCGTTCGACGAGGTGCGCGCGCGCCTGGCCGGCGAACTGCGCCAGTTGCGCGACGACATCGGCGGCCTGATGACGGTCGCGGTCGAGGCCGGCAGCGAAGCGATGGCCGAAGGCGAGGACATGGTGATCGCCGGCGAACGCAACCTGCTGTCGGTGTCGGACCTGTCGTCGAACATGAGTTCGCTGCGCCAGCTGTTCGAGATGTTCGAGCAGAAGACCGGTCTGATGCAGCTGCTCGACGTCTCCAGCCGCGCCGGCGGCGTGCAGATCTTCATCGGCGGCGAGTCGAACCTGGTGCCGATGGACGAAATGAGCGTGGTCACCGCTCCCTACGAGGTGAACGGCAGGATCGTCGGCACCCTGGGCGTGATCGGCCCCACGCGCATGGCCTACGAGCGCGTGATCCCGATCGTCGACATCACGGCCAAGCTGCTGTCGAACGCGCTGAGTCATTCGTAGGGTGGGCGCCCCGTGCCCACCGAATGTTGGCATCGCGTTTGCGCATGGTTCTGGTGGGCACGGGGTGCCCACCCTACGGCCTTCGTCGTACGCAAACAATAAAAAACGGCGCCGCGGCGCCGTTGTTCTTTGAAGCGAAGAAGCTCCGATCAGTTATTGCCGCGATGCGGGCACGCCGTCTTGATGCAGTTGCCGTAGATCGCCAGCGCGTGCTCGGCGATCTTGAAGCCGCGTTCGACGGCGATTTTGTTCTGGCGCGACTCGATCTCTTCGTCGAAGAACTCTTCGACATGGCCGCAGTCGAGACAGACGAGGTGGTCGTGGTGCGAGCCGGCGTTGAGCTCGTAGATCGCCTTGCCGGTTTCGAAATGGTTGCGGTTCAGCAAGCCGGCCTGTTCGAACTGGGTCAGCACGCGATAGACAGTCGCCAGGCCCACGTCCATGTTGTCGGCCAGCAGGATTTTATACACGTCTTCCGCCGTCAGGTGCCGCACTTCGCTGTTCTGGAAAATTTCCAGGATCTTCAGGCGTGGCAGGGTCGCCTTCAGGCCGCTCGCCTTCAGGTCGGTAGGTTTGTTACTCATGTTTGTTACTCGTAGATGGGCGGAGTGCTTTATGATATAGCGTTTTGGAAGCTCTCGCTTAAACGTTTTGAGGTTACATATGCGCGTCACCCATGCCGTAGAACACCGTCCTTATGCCCGGGCTGCGCTCGCCGCGGGCCTCGCATGCACGCTGCTGCTGTCCGGCTGCGCATCCTGGCGCAACCAGACCAAGCCGGCCGCGCCGGTCAGCACCGAGGCGGCGGCAGTGGAATCCGATGCCGACAAGGCGGCCGCGCTCGCGAATGCCGGCGCCCAGACGACCAGGGTGACCAAGCTGCAGAAATTCCTGTGGATATTCTCGCCCTACCGTCCGGACATCCAGCAGGGTAATTTCGTCTCGCAGGAAATGCTGGACCAGTTGAAAGTTGGCCAGACCCGCGACCAGGTGCGCTTCATCCTCGGCTCGCCGATGCTGGCCGACATGTTCCATGCCGACCGCTGGGACTACCCCTTCTACCTGGCGCGCGGCAACGGCGAACTGACCACCAGCCGCGTGACCGTCTACTTCAAGGACAACGTCGTCGAGCGCTTCGACGGCGGCAACCTGCCGACCGAGCGCGAGTACATCGATCGCATTGCCGGCCCGTCCAAGTTCCCGAAAAAGAATGCGCCGACCCGGCCGGTCGCCCCGGTGACCAACGCCGCCCCGGCCAATACCAATATCCAGTAAGACTGTCATGACGCAACTGAAAATCGCGGTCGCCGGCGCCAGCGGGCGCATGGGCCGCATGCTGATCGAGGCGATCGCCGCCTCGCCCGACGCCACCCTGTCCGGCGCGCTCGACGTCGCCGGTTCGCCCTTCATCGGCACCGATGCCGGCGCCTTCTCGGGCCAGCTGGCCGGCGTGATCATCCAGTCCGACCTCGACCGCGCCCTGGCCGGCGCCGACTGCCTGATCGACTTCACCCGTCCGGAAGGCACGCTGCAGCACCTCGCCTACTGCGCCGCGCACGGCATCAAGATCGTGATCGGCACCACCGGCTTCGACGAGGCAGGCAAGGCCGCGATCCGCGCCGCCGCCGAGAAGACCGCGGTGGTGTTCGCCCCCAACATGAGCGTGGGCGTGAACGTCACCCTGAAATTGCTGGAAATGGCGGCGAAGAGCTTTGCCGAAGGCTACGACATCGAGATCATCGAAGCCCACCACCGCCACAAGGTCGACGCGCCCTCCGGCACCGCCCTGAAGATGGGCGAGGTCATCGCCGACGCCCTGGGCCGCGACCTCAAGGACTGCGCCGTCTACGGCCGCGAGGGCGTGACCGGCGAGCGCGATCCGTCGACCATCGGCTTTGCCACCGTGCGCGGCGGCGACATCGTGGGCGACCACACCGTGCTGTTCGCCGGCACCGGCGAGCGCATCGAGATCACCCATAAATCGAGCAGCCGCGTGACCTACGCCCACGGCGCGCTGCGCGGCGCCCGCTTCATCGCCGACAAGGCGGCCGGCCTGTACGACATGCAGGACGTGCTGGGCCTGAAGGGCTGACATGGCCAGCGTACAGTTGAACGGCGCCGCCATCGTCGACGAGGCGGCCTTCCACGCCGAGAGCCGCCGCGCCTTCGGCTTTCCCGAGTCCTACGCCGACACCATCGACGCCTGGGTCGACTGCCTCAGCTACCTGCGCGACGACGAGAACATGACGGCTTTCCGCCTCAAGCCGAACGAGGTGCTGGAGATCGTCATCACCGACGGGCAGGCGCTGCAGCAGCGCCTGCCCGACCTGGTCGAGGAAATCGCCTATTGTGTCGGCGGCATCAACGAGCGCTACGAGGACTACGGCGAAAAGCCGGCCCTGAAGCTGGTGCTGCGCTAGAAAAGCGGCGGCGCCCCGGTCTTTTTCCCGCAAACGGCCCGGAACGTCACGCTTTTTGCTTGCAAACGGCCCGGAACGTCACCCGTAGGGTGGGCTCTCGAGCCCACGCGGATCATGAACACCGGTGACTACATAGGCAACAGCCCCACGACGCTTGCGTAGGGGCTGTTACCAGAACTTTAGCGACCGCTGCGCGCCAGCCTGCGCCGATACTGCCGCGCCACCACCCAGCACGCCAGCGCCGCCAGCGCAAACCCCGCCTGCCCCAGCGCCAGCGCCAGCACCGAATGCGACAGCGCCGGCGCGATCAGGCCCGCCACGATCGCACCGAGCAGGGTCGTGACGAAGGACTGGCAGGACGCCACCGTGCCGCGGATGTGCGGGAACAGGTCGAGCGCGAGCAGGGTCGCGCCCGGCGAGATGATCGAGCTGCCGAAGGTGAAGAAGAACATCGGCAGCACGGTCCACGGCAGCGCCGGCGGCAGGAACAGGTGGTAGCCGACGTTGAAGGCCACGGCGCTAAGCATGAAGCCGAAGCCGATCCATATCTGCTTGGCGAAGCTCTTCTTGCCGGCCATCCGGTTGGCCGCCATCGAGCCGAGGAAGATCCCGGCCACGGTCGGCACGAACAGCCAGGCGAAGCCCGAGGGGCCCAGGTGCAGCTGCTCGGGCAGCATCACGGGCGAGGCCGTGATATACAGGAACAGCCCGGCGAAGTTCAGCGCCGTGATGCCGGCCTTCATGTGGAACAGGAAGGAACCGAAGATGGCGCTGTAGCTCCCCGCCAGGAAGCGCGGGTTGAAGGGCTGGCGCCGCTCCTTCGGCACGGTCTCGGGCAGGTGCTGCCAGCACACCCAGCCCAGCACGATCGTGAACAGGCACAGCGCCAGGAAGATCGCACGCCAGCCGAAGAAAATCACGATCCAGCCGCCCAGCACCGGCGCGATGGCCGGCGCGATCGAGAAGATCATCGTCACCATCGACAGCAGGCGCGCGGCCGCCGTGTCGGAATACAGGTCGCGGATGATCGCGCGCCCGACCACGACGCCGGCGCCGGCCGACACCCCTTGCATGATGCGGAACACCCACAGGTAATGGACCGACGACGCGGCGGCGCAACCGAAGGTGCCGATCGCGAACACCACCAGCGCCACCAGGATCACGTTGCGCCGCCCAAAGGCGTCCGACAGGGCGCCGTGCCACAGCACCATGCCGGCAAAGGCCAGCATGTAGGCGGTCAGGGTCTGCTGCACCTCCAGCGCGGACGCATGCAGGGTCGACTGGATCTGCGGGAAGGCCGGCAGATAGGCGTCGATCGAGAACGGTCCCAGCATCGACAGTCCGGCCAGCAGGGTGGCCAGGCCGCCGGCCGACAGCATCGTGATCTTGCGCGGTTCCGGCAGCGGGACCGGGATCACCGGGTCCTTCGGTAGTTCGTCGGGTTCTGTGGGTGGCAGCATGGGGTCAGTTGGCGTCCGTGTCCGGTGTCGAATCCTGTTTAGGCTTGGCTTCCTCGCGGCGGTTATAGCCCGCCACCATGTCGAAGCGGAACAGGCGGCATTCGAGGGCGCCGTTGAAGAAAGGGGTCTTGCGCGCTTCCTTCAGGCGCAGCAGCTTGGGCAGCGACAGGTCGGCGGTGAACAGGAACACGGTCCAGCCGGCGAAACGCTGCTTGAGCGTGGTGCCCAGCGCCGAATAGAAGGACACGGCCATCTCGTCCTGCGGCATGGTCGAGTCGCCGCGCACGCCGATGCGCTCGCCGTACGGCGGGTTGGTCAGCAGGATGCCCGGCTGGCTAGTCGGTGGCGAGACGTGCTGGGCCTCGATCTGCTTCAGCGGCACATCGAACAGGACGCCGGCGATCTTGAGGTTATGCCGGGTCATGGCCACCATGTCGCCCGAGATGTCGGAGCCGAAGATGGTCGGCTCGCTCGGCAGCGGATTGGCCTTGATCGCGGCCTTCATCTCCTGCCAGGCGTCGCGGTCGAAGTCGGCGAATTTTTCAAAGGCGAAGCGGCGCCGCGCGCCCGGCGGGATGCCCTGCACCATTTGCGCCGCCTCGATCAGGATCGTGCCCGAGCCGCACATCGGGTCGAACAGCGTCACGCCCGGCTTCCAGCCCGACACGCGCAGCATGCCGGCGGCCAGGTTCTCGCGCAGCGGCGCGTCGCCCGTCTCTTCGCGCCAGCCGCGCTTGAACAGCGCTTCGCCCGAGGTGTCGAGGTAGATGATGAAGTTGCGCTGGTCGAGGAAGCCGACGATGCGCATGTCCGGCTCGCGGGTGTCGACCGAGGGACGCTTGTTGAACTGGTCGCGGAAGCGGTCGCAGACGGCGTCCTTGATCTTCAGGGTCGTGAATTCCAGGCTCTTCAGGGGCGACTTGACGGCGGTGACGTCGACACGGATCGTGTGGTGGACGCCGAACCAGTCTTCCCAGGGCTGCTCGAGCACCAGGTCGTAGATGTCGTTCTCGTTGTTGTAGCTGCGCTGGCCCATGCGCATCAGCACCCGCGAGGCGATGCGCGAGTGCAGGTTGATGCGGTAGGAGTCGACCAGGGTGCCGGAGCAGTGCACGCCGCCCGGCACCTGGTTGTGCACCTTCAGCGTGGGGCTGTACTGCTGGGCGATTTCGTTGAGTTCTTCGGCGAGCGCCGCTTCCATGCCGCGCGGGCATGGGCAAAAGTATGACGTCATGGGGGTACCCTTTGTCCGTTAATAAAAAATAATGTGGCTGCAAGCGCCGATCGCTTGCAGCCACGTGTTGGTTCGTTGTTTCTTGTACGGCTAACGCTGCTCAAGGGGGGCAGACGGTGGGTACAAGTACGCACCCTACGGCCCGTATCGCATTGTAGGGTGGGTACTTGTACCCACCGTTCAACGCGCGAACCAGCCCTGCGGATGACCTGCCGCCCGAAAAATCAGAACGGCTTCACCACCACCAGGATCACGATCAGGAGCAGCAGGACGACCGGCACCTCGTTGAACCAGCGGTACCAGGTATGGCTGCGCTTGTTCACGCCCGCCTCGAATTTCTTGAGCAGCGAGCCGCAGGCGTGATGGTAGCCGATCGTCAGCACCACCAGCGCCAGTTTTGCGTGCAGCCAGCCGCCCTTGATGCCGAAACCCATCCACAGCCAGAGACCCAGCAGCAGTGCCGGCACCGCCAGGATCGAGGTGAAGCGGTACAGGCGGCGCGCCATCAGCAGCAGGCGCGCGGTGGCGACGTTGTTGGTTTCCTGGGCCAGGTTCACGAAGATGCGCGGCAAGTAGAACAGGCCGGCGAACCAGGAGGCGATGAAGACGATGTGGAGGGCTTTGATCCAGAGGTAGAGCATGCGGGTCCTTGTGGTTGTTGTTCCGTTAGCTTTGTCTTGTCAGCTACGTACTTCGCCGTGGCCGAACACCACGTACTTCAGCGAGGTCAGTCCTTCGAGACCGACCGGGCCGCGCGCATGCAGCTTGTCGTTCGAGATGCCGATCTCGGCGCCCAGGCCATATTCGAAGCCGTCGGCGAAGCGCGTCGAGGCGTTCACCATCACGGAGGCCGAATCGACTTCGCGCAGGAAGCGCAGCGCGGCGCTGTAGTCTTCGGTGACGATGGCCTCGGTATGCTTCGACGAATAACGCTCGATATGATCCATCGCCTCGCCGATGCCGGCCACCACCTTCACCGCCAGGATCGGCGCCAGGTATTCGGTGCTCCAGTCCTCTTCCACTGCCGCGGCCAGGTGCGGATAGCCGGCCAGGATCGCGCGCGCCTCCTCGTCGGCGCGCAGCTCGACCTGCTTTTCGCGGTAGAGCGCCGCCAGCTGCGGCAGCACGTTTGGCGCGATCGCGCGCGCGACCAGCAGGGTTTCCATGGTGTTGCAGGTGCCGTAGCGGTGGCACTTGGCGTTAAAGGCGATTGGCAGCGCCTTCGCGATGTCGGCCTTGTCGTCGATGTAGACGTGGCAGATGCCGTCCAGGTGCTTGATCATCGGGACCGTCGCTTCCTCGATCAGGCGCGCGATCAGGCCCTTGCCGCCGCGCGGCACGATGACGTCGACGTATTGCGGCATGGTGATGAGCGTGCCGACGGCGGCGCGGTCGGTCGTGTCCACGACCTGGATGGCATCGAGCGGCAGGCCGGCCGCGACCAGGCCCTCGGTGACCAGTTTCGCCAGCGCGCGGTTGCAGTGGATCGCTTCCGAGCCGCCGCGCAGGATCGCCGCGTTGCCGCTCTTGATGCACAGGCCCGCGGCGTCCACCGTCACGTTCGGGCGGGCTTCATAGATGATGCCGATCACGCCCAGCGGCACGCGCATCTGGCCGACCTGGATGCCGCTCGGACGCGACTTCATGTTCGAGATTTCGCCGATCGGGTCCGGCAGGGTCGCGATCTGGCGCAGGCCGTCGACCATGGTGGCGATCGCGGCGGGCGACAGCGCCAGGCGGTCGAGCAGGGCCGGCGCCAGGCCGGCGGCGCGCGCGGCGTCGAGGTCGCGCCCGTTGGCC
>DOUW01000204.1:423-5429 GCA_003520365.1 Massilia sp. | reverse complement strand
CCGAGGTCATCGGCGAGGCGGCCGCCACGCGCCTGGCGCCCGGGCTCGATGGCGGCAAGCTGGGCAACCGTCCGCTCTACCTCGGCACGGTCACGGCCGGCAACGGCCAGCATTTCGATGTCCTGGCCCATGCCTGGGATGGCCTGGTGATCGCCGAGTTCGAAGCCGTCGAGCGCGACGCGCCGGCGGGCTTTCGCGAGCTCTATCCGCTGCTCGGCGAATTCCTCCTGAAGGTCAACGAAAGCGAGTCGGTCGAGTCGCTGGCCGCGCTGGCGGCGTATCACGTGCGCATGGTCACCGGCTACGGGCGCGTGATGGTCTACCAGTTCGACCGCGACGGCCACGGCCACGTGATGGCCGAGTCGAAGGAAGACAGCTACCACTCCTACATGGGCCAGCGCTTCCCGGCCACGGACATCCCGACCCAGGCGCGCGAGCTGTACACGCTGTCGCCGATCCGCCTGATCCACAACGCCGACTACACCCCGGCCCCGCTGCTGCCCGCGCTCAATCCGGTCACGGGCGCGCCGAACGACCTGTCGTTCGCCGCCCTGCGCAGCGTCTCGCCGGTGCACNNCATGCGCAACATGGGCACGCTGGCATCGATGTCGGTGTCGCTGGTGGTCAAGGGCCAGCTGTGGGGCCTGATCTCCTGCCACAACGCCGGGCCGGCTCCGCTCGAGTTCGAGAAGCGCACCGCCTGCGAGCAGCTGGGCCAGGTCCTGGCGCTGTGCATCGAGTCGCGCGAGGACGCCGCCGAGCTGCAGTTCCGCCTCGAAGTGCGGCGCATGATGGTGGCGATGCTGGCCAACCTGACCAAGGGCGCCGACATCATCGACAACATGCGCACAGTGTTTCCCGAGCTACTGCGCTTCGCGCGCGCCGGCGGGGTCGCGATCGTCGCCGACGAGCGCGTGCTGACCTACGGCGACACGCCCGACGACGAGGACATCCACGACATCGTCGGCTGGCTCGAGCAGCAGGGCCACGGCGACGAGGTCTTCCACACCGATGCGCTGTCGCTGCACTTCCGCGCCGCCGCCCGGCTCACGCGCAATGCCAGCGGCCTGCTGGCGATGCCGATCTCGCGCGTGCATAAGCACTACCTGCTGTGGTTCCGCCCCGAGCTGGTGCACACCATCGAATGGGCGGGCAACCCGCATGAGAAGGAAGCAGTGCCGGGCACCATGGTGCAACTCACGCCGCGCACCAGCTTCGCCGCCTGGCGCGAGGAAATCCACGGCATCAGCCTGCCCTGGCACGTCGCCGAGATCGAGCTGACCGGCGAATTCCGCAGCGCCCTGCTGGGCATCGCCCTCGAGCGCGCCGAGCAGATGGCCGAACTGGCCGAAGAACTGGGCCGCGCCAACAAGGAGCTGGAAGCCTTCTCGTACTCGGTCTCGCACGACCTGCGCGCGCCGCTGCGCCACATCGTCGGCTTTTCCGACCTGCTGCTCGAATCGAGCGGCAGCGAGGATGGCAACCTGCGCCAGCGCTTCCTCACCAACATCAAGGAGTCGGCGCGCCTGGCGGGCAAGCTGGTCGACGACCTGCTGAGCTTCTCGCAAATGGGCCGCGCCGCGCTGCGCCCGGTCGAGGTCGACATGTCGCACCTGGTCGACTCATGCATCGACAAGATGGCGATGGACCTGCAGGGCCGTCATATCGAGTGGGACATCGCGCCGCTGCCGCGCGTCGTGGCCGACCCGACCTTCCTGCACCTGGCGATGTCCAACCTGCTCTCGAACGCGGTCAAGTTCACGGGCCAGCGCGATCCGGCCGTGATCCGCGTCTGGGCCGAGCAGGATGCAAGCGACACCGTGTTCCACGTCGCCGACAACGGCGCCGGCTTCAACATGGACTACGTCCACAAGCTGTTCGGCGTGTTCCAGCGTTTGCACCGGATGGAAGACTTCCAGGGCACCGGCATCGGCCTGGCCAACGTGCGCCGCATCGTCGAGCGCCACGGCGGGCGCGCCTGGGCCGAATCGACCCAGGGCCAGGGCGCCACTTTCTCGTTCAGTATCCCGCGCAAACTCGCATTACCTTAAGAGCCACACACCATCATGCTAAAACCGATCCTGCTGGTCGAAGACAATCCTCACGACCTCGAACTGACCCTGGTGGCGCTGGCGAAGAGCCAGCTCGCCAACGAGGTCGTGGTGGTGCGCGATGGCGCCGAGGCGCTCGACTACCTGCTGCGCCGCGGCGAGTTCGCCCAGCGCGCCGAAGGCAATCCCGCCGTCACCCTGCTCGACCTGAAGCTGCCGAAGATCGACGGCCTGGAGGTGCTCGACAAGATTCGCAGCACCGCCCACCTGAAGAGCATGCCGGTGGTGATGCTGACCTCCTCGAAGGAAGAGCAGGACCTGGTGCGCAGCTACGAGCTGGGCGTCAACGCCTACGTGGTCAAGCCGGTCGACTTCAAGGAATTCGTGCGCGCGATCGCCGATCTCGGGATCTTCTGGGCGGTGCTGAACGAACCGCCGCCGGGCTCGCAGCGCTACGTGCGGCCGAGCTAGGATGCCCTCGCGGCAGGAAGCCTCCTGCCGCGTTTCGTGAATCAAGAGAAAAACAACCAGGCGACGCAAGCCGCCATCAGGGGCCTGATCGGGCGTTCTAGGAGGCCCGCGCCGGCGAATGGCCGGTGGCCTTCGGGGCCTTGCGGTTACGCCGCAGCAGATGACGGATGCGCGCGCTCAGCGCGTCCGGATGATAGGGTTTCTGCAGCAGGTGCACCGTGGGACTGAGCTTCCCCTCGTGCGCCAGCACGCCTTCCGCATATCCCGAGGTATACAAAATCTGCGCCTGCGGCAGGCAGCGGCGCAGCACTTCGCCCAGCTGCAGGCTGCTTACCGGCCCCGGCATGATCACGTCGGTGAACACCAGGTCGATGTGGCGTCCGCTCTCGATCAGCTCCACCGCGCGGGCGGCGTCCGGCGCCTCCAGCACCTCGTAGCCGAGCGCCGACAGGATCGCGCAGGTCGAGGTGCGTACATCCGCCTCGTCCTCCACCACCAGGATGGTCTCCAGGCCGCCGCACAGCGGCGTGTCCACGGTCGGCTCCGGCGCCGCCGCCTCGACCTCGCTGCGCGGGAGGTAGATGCACACGCTGGTGCCCATGCCGGCCTGGCTGCGCAGCAGGATCTCGCCGCCGGACTGCTTGACGAAGCCGTAGGCCATCGACAGGCCGAGCCCGGTCCCCTGCCCGACCGGCTTGGTCGTGAAGAAGGGCTCGAAGGCGCGCTGCAGCACTTCGGGCGGCATGCCCTTGCCGGTGTCGGCGATCTCGATCATCACGTAGTCGACGGCCGGCACCTCGGGCGGCGCGTCGGCGGCGTCGACGTTGGCGGCGCGGATGGTCAGCGTGCCGCTGCCGTCCATCGCGTCGCGCGCGTTGATGGCCAGGTTCAGCAGGACATTGTTGAGCTGGTTGGGGTCGGCCAGGGTGCTGCCCAGCGACGGATCGATGTCGGTGACGATACGCGCACTGGGGCCGAGCACGCGGCGCATCATGTCGTCCATCTCGCGCAGCAGGTGGCCGGGATTGAGCACCACCGACTGCAGCGGCTGGCGCCGCGCGAAGGCCAGCAGGTGCGAGGACAGCTTGGCGCCGCGCTCGACGCCGGCCAGCGCCATCTCGACGCGGGCACGGGCGGCGTCGTTCAATCCACTCACCAGCTTGAGCAGCTGCAGGTTGCCGCCGATGATCTGCAGGACGTTGTTGAAGTCGTGGGCGACGCCGCCGGTGAGCTGGCCGATCGCCTCCATTTTTTGCGCCTGGTGCAGGGCCGACTGGCTGGCGGCGAGCTCTTCCTGGCTGTGGCGCAGCGAGACGAAGGCCTGGTCGCGCTCGCGCCGCGCGATGCAGGCGGCGCTGTGGTACTGCACGCGCGCGACCAGCTCGCGCGGGTCGGGCCACTTGACCATGTAGTCGTTGGCGCCGGCGGCAAAGGCGCGCGCCTTGATCTCGGGATCGTCTTCGGAGGACAGCAGGATGACGGGGATGTGTTCGGTCTCGCGGTTGGCGCGCAGCAGGCGCGTGACCTCGAAGCCGTCGAGCTCGGGCATGCGCAGGTCGACCAGCACCACCGTCGCGCCGATTTCCAACACCAGCTCGACTGCGCGCGCGGCGTTCGACTCGTAACGCAGGACGTGCTTCACGCAAGTCCGCAAGCCATGCTCGATGATCTGCTGGGAGAAAGGCTCGTCGTCGATCAAGAGAATGGAACAGCGGCTGGTTTCGTCTTCGATCATTGCCCTACACCCTATCTGCTGTCAGGAATCCCGTCATGTATTTGCTTTTTGGGAAGCATTAATTCTACACCAATGTGCAACAGCGAGCTCGTCAAATTTGACAATTGTGCAGAGCGGTACTTGCGCCCGCCACCGGCGCCATCATATGGGAAGGACGATGTTTTCGAGCGGCGAGGAATGCATGAGTGCCCCGGTATGCCCCCTGTGCGGACGCGAGCTCGGCACGGTCAACATCGACCGTCACCACCTCGTACCGAAGACCTTCAAGGGCAAGGAACAGTTCCCCATTCATAAGATCTGCCATCGCAAGATCCACTCCGCCTTGTCCGAACGCGAACTACTGCGTTCGTATCACACCTGGGAGGCGCTGCGCAGCCACGACGACATCCGCGCCTTCATCGATTGGGTGGCGAAAAAGCCGCCTGAGTTCTATACCCGCACTTTTACGTCGAACGCGAAGAAACGCAAGTAAAAAGTTTTTACGCGTTGTCGACTTGACAAATTTGACGAATTTATTTCATGCTGGACATTCCTACAATAAAGGATTGTCGCATGGACTACGCCGAATACCTGCAACACGATGCCACCGCGCTGGCCCGGCGCGTCGCCCGCGGCGACGTGGCCGCATCCGAACTCCTGGCCCTGGCACTGGACCGCAACGCCGCCGTCCACGGCCGCATCAACGCTGTCTGCCGCCTGCTCGAACCCCAGGCGCGCGCCCAACTGGACCGCGCCATGGGTGGCGCGCT
>DOUW01000204.1:0-176 GCA_003520365.1 Massilia sp. | reverse complement strand
GCTACGTACCGACCGAACACGCGAGCGTGGTGCGGCGCTACCTGGATGCCGGCCTGGTCGTGTTCGGCAAGACCAACCTGCCCGAGTTTGCCCTGAAGGCCGTCACCGATCCGCAGCTGTACGGCCGCAGCAGCAATCCCTGGGACCTGGGCCGCACCCCGGGCGGGTCCAGCGGC
>DOUW01000203.1 GCA_003520365.1 Massilia sp. | reverse complement strand
CCGCGGCGCAGGCTGTCCAGGGTGCGGTTGCGCGCGCCCTGGTGCATGTCGCCGTGCAGGGCGGCGGCCGCGAAGCCGGCGATGTTCAGGCGGTCGGCGATGGTGTCGGCGTCGCGCTTGGTCGCGGTGAACACCACGGCCTGGTCCAGCGTCTCGTCGCGCAGCAGGTGGTCGAGCAGGCGGTTCTTGTGCGACAGGTCGTCGACGAAGTGCACGCGCTGCACGATGTTCTCGTGGCGGTTGGTGGCGCTGGCGATCTGGATCACCAGCGGGTTCTTGGTGATGCGGCGCGCCATGCTGCCGACCACGCCGTCGAGGGTGGCCGAGAACAGCATCGTCTGGCGGGTTTCCGGGGTCGCTTCGACGATCTTCTCGATGTCCTCGATGAAGCCCATGTCGAGCATGCGGTCGGCTTCGTCCAGCACCAGGATTTCCAGCTGCGAGAAATCGATCTTGCCCGACTCCATGTGGTCGATCAGGCGGCCCGGGGTCGCCACCAGGATTTCAGGATTGCGCGACAGCAGCTGCATCTGCTTCGGGTAGGGCATGCCGCCCAGGATCGAGACGGCGCGGATGCGGCGCATCGAGGTCGTGTATTGTTCGGTCGCGGTGGTGACCTGCAGGGCCAGCTCGCGGGTAGGGGTCAGCACCAGCATCTTCGGCTGGGCTGGCTTGAAACGGACGCGTTCGCCACGGGCCTTGGCAGCCTGCGCTTCCTGCGCAGGGGTGCGGCCCATCGGCGCCGGCTCGGTATTGGCAAACTTGTTCAGCGACGGCAGCATGAATGCCGCGGTCTTGCCCGAACCGGTTTGCGACGAGACCAGCAGGTCGCGGCCGCCGATGGCGGCGGGGATAGCCTGTTCCTGGACTGCGGTCGGCTTCAGGTAGCCGGCTTCGGTGACAGCCTTGACGAGCGACGCGTGGAGACCTAGTGCTTCAAAACTCATTGTTTTCTTTACTTTCGGTAGTGATCAGCGCTCGTCAATTGTTTGCGAGCGCAAAATAGCAACGCGAACCAACACAACGAAATGACTCAGAAATGAAAGAAATTTCGGCACAAAAGCTTTGCGCCGGGACGGTGTCAAGGTGCGACACACAGGGCGGGAGGGCTTTATGGGAGGGTATCTGAACGATACGCCTGGCTTGCGAAGCTGCTAGTTGTTACAGTGGACACTGCTGCGTGCGGTGCTGGCGACAGGTTGAACGGGTTGTTCAGCCGCGTGTCGCAAAGTGTTTTTTGCAGCGCACAAACCACACTATACAGCACTTTCGAAGTGCTTGCACAGTGTGGTCCATTTGATGTGGCGCAAAGAGCGGGCTGATGAAAATCCAGCTCAAGCGCGATTGGGCGTTGCCGGCCGGCGGCCCAGGCTTTAGCGGTGCTTGCGGCTGCTGTTGGTGTTGCGCGACACGCGGTTCTTCGACGACGCCACGGCCTTGCTCTTGAAGCGCTGGGTACGCGCGCCGCTGCGCTTTTCGCCGCGGTCCGCTTCCAGCGCCACCACGGCGCTCTCGATGATGTTTTCGGCGATGTCGCTGTGCATGCTGGCCGAGGTCTTCGGCACCAGGATGGTCGAACCTGCCTTCAGGCGGGTCTGGGCCGGGATGTTGTTGGCCTGGCGGATGACTTCCGGGGTGGTGCCGAACTTCGATGCGAGCGAGCCGATGCTTTCCTTGGCGCTGGTGATGCGGTGCGTGGTCCAGTTCGACAGCGCCTGGCCCCACTGCGCCAGGTTCAGGTGGAACTTCTCGGCGTTTTCCTTCGGCAGCAGGATCTTGGTCTTCTCGCCGGTGATGACCGGACGCTTGAACTGCGGGTTCAGGGCCTTGAATTCGTCGAGCGACATCTCGGCCAGCTGGGCGGCGACGGCCACGTCGATGTCGCTGGTCTTGTCGACCGCGGTGAAGTAGGGCTGGTTGTCGATCACCGGCAGGGTGACGTTGAACTGGGTCGGATTGGCGACGATGTTCTTCACCGCCTGCAGCTTCGGCACGTAGTTGCGCGTCTCGGCCGGCATCAGATCGGCCAGGCTTTCGAAGTCGGTCGGCTTGCCCAGCGACTGGTTGGTCTTGATCGCCTTCAGGACGTTGCCTTCGCCCCAGTTATACGCAGCCAGGGCCAGCTGCCAGTCGCCGAACATGGTGTACAGGCGCTGCAGGTAGGTCAGGGCGGCGTCGGTCGAGGCCAGCACGCCGCGGCGCTCGTCCTTGAACATGTTCTGCTTCAGGTTGAAGTCCTTGCCGGTGCCCGGCATGAACTGCCAGATGCCGGCGGCGCTGGCGGTCGACAGGGCCTGCGGATTGAAGGCGGATTCGATCACCGGCAGCAGCGCCAGTTCGGTCGGCATGCCGCGCTTTTCCAGTTCCTGCACCACGTGGTACAGGTAGAGCGAGGCGCGGCCGGAGATGCGGGCCATGTAGTCCGGCTTGCTGGCGTAGGACTTGACGTGGCGCTCGACCAGGTTGTTGTTAATGTCGGGAATCGCGTAGCCGCTGCGGATGCGGCCCCAGACGTCGGTTTCCTTGTATTCGTCGACCTTCAGCATGGCGGCGCCCGCAGGCAGGCCCGGACGGCTGACGGCGGCGCCCTGGGTGGCGCTGCTGGGGGCGTTATCGATGGCCTGGGCGAACGGTGCGGAGAAGAGAAGCACCAGCGCGGCGGCGACGGAGGTAAGGCGGGTCGTGTCGTACATAGCTTTCCAGTGTTGCGTCCAGGAACGGCAGGACTGACGATCAAGGGGGGAGTGTAAGGATCAGCTCTCGGGGCAGTCAAGCAATATGTCAGCGCGGTTACAAAATTTTCTGTCTACTCATTCTGCTAACACGCAATACTTTATGGCATTTTTTGAGGGGGTATCGGATGTTTATTCCGCATTTCCCCGGTATGGCTTCGCAATAATGCCAAGTACTCCCTCCAGGTATCCGAAAAATTGCCCGTCAGAATGAGTTCTCTACGGAAATCTTTACAGCCGTGGCAGCCTGGCCGGTCCGGCAAGGCGGGTGTCTTTACCGATGTGCCCGCGTGTTCTCAACGTTACCCGCCGCGCATTGGTGGACCTATGAGCACACGCAAACTGTGCGTACAATCGCGCTTTCGCCTCAGGCATTTTTTATTATCGAAAGCATCACATGAGTACTGCCAACCCGAACGCCGACGACGACGTCATCGTCGCCGCCACCCGCCGCTGGCTGGAAAAGGCCGTCATCGGCCTGAACCTCTGCCCCTTCGCCAAGTCGGTCTATGTGAAGGAGCAGGTGCGCTACGTCGTGTCGCCGGCGCGCACGCCCGAGGCATTGCTGGAACAACTGATGGACGAACTGCAGCGCCTGTCGGACACCCCGGCCGAGGAAGTCGACACCACGCTCCTGATCCATCCTTTCGTACTCAACGATTTCCTGGATTACAACGAGTTCCTGGACGTGGCCGACGCCGCCGTCGAGGACATGCATCTCGACGGCGAACTGCAGGTGGCCAGCTTCCACCCGGATTACCAGTTCGCCGACAGCGATCCGAACGACATCGCGAACTACACCAACCGCGCGCCTTACCCGATCCTGCACCTGCTGCGCGAGGACAGCATCGCGCGCGCCGTCGAGGCCTTCCCCGACGCCGCCGAGATCTTCGAGAAGAACATCGACACCATGGAACAACTGGGCCACGAAGGCTGGGACAAGCTCGATGTCGGACCCGCGCGATAAGCCGGCGCCGGCGCAAGCCGCTGCCGGGACCGCTCCGCAGCGACCGGACACACCCTGCGTCGCAGTCTGCTCGACCACCTTCGACGACGTCTGCCGCGGCTGCGGACGCACCGTCGCGGAAGTGGCGAACTGGGTCTCGATGACGGCCGAGCAGAAGGAGCGCGTATGGGAGCGCATCCTAGCGCAAGGTTATCCGCGCCGGAATACCTGAGCCGCCTGCGCCCGGAGCACCCGAGCACGGTTGAAACGCGGCGGCCCGGCGCGCGCACGCCTTGTGCGATCATGAGACCGTAACCGCTGGTCGATCTCCATGCATCCACCGGTGGTTGCGGGATGCCGGTGGCTGTCGCGAATGATGACTCAGAGCAATTTGCTGTGCATAATCGTGCGCATTGATGATTGCATCCGACGACTGCCCGGCCGCGCCGGCCCAACCATTGCTGCCACGACAATGTTCCGGATTGATTTGCGCGCCCTCGTTTCGCGACTAAGCCGCTTCCACGGCCGTTCGGTCTATGGAGCGCTCCTGATCGTCCTCGTCGTCGGCCTGGTGGTCCCGGCCCTGGCCGGCTACCTGCTGGTGTCGTCGCAGGAGCGCCGCGCCACCGCCGCCGAACTCGACGCCACCCTGCAGCGCAACGCCGAGATCCTCGCGCTCGGCATGCAGGAGTCGCTCTGGAACATGAACCCCGAAGCGGCCCGCCCGCTGGTCGACGCGGTCATGCGCGACCCGTCGGTGGTGCGGGTCCAGGTGCGCGGCGCCGCCGACGGTCCGATCGAGGCCGGCTTCATCGACGTTCGCGCGCC
>DOUW01000205.1 GCA_003520365.1 Massilia sp. | reverse complement strand
GGGCACAGGGTGCCCACCCTACGTCCTACAGGTCCAGCACCAGCACCGGCGTCTTCGAGCGCGAGCAGCACGGCGTGAACTGGTCGTTCGCCGCCTGCTCCTCCTCGGTCAAATACATGTCGCGGTGGTCGGGGACGCCTTCGAGCACGCGCGTCAGGCAGGTGCCGCAGACGCCCTCCTCGCAGGAATAGGGAACCACGATCCCCTGCTCTTCCAGCACCTTGATCACGGTTTTCCCGGCCGGGATGGTGACCACCTTGCCGCTCGACGCCAGCTTGACGTCGAAAGCCCCGTCGCCCGAGGTGTCGACCGCCGCGGCGCTGAAGTACTCGACGTGCAGCTGCGCCGCCGGCCAACCCTGGGCCTTGGCGCTGTCCAGCACGTAGTCGATGAAGCCCTGCGGACCGCAGACGTAGACGTGGGTGCCGGCATCCGGCCGCGCCAGCAGCGCCGGCAGGTCGAGCTTCTGCGCGGCGTCGCCGCTGTCGTAGTGGAACTGGACCCGCGCCGCAAAGCCGCAGCCGGCCAGGCGCTCCTTGAACGCCGCCTTTTCCGGCGAGCGCGCGCAGTAGTGCATCTCGAAGGCGGCGCCTCTTGCCGCCAGGGCTTCCGCCATGGCCAGAATCGGCGTGACGCCGATGCCGCCGGCCAGCAGCACGGTGCGCTGCGCGTCGACCAGCGGGAAGTGGTTTTTCGGCTCGCTGATCCGCAGGACCGAGCCGGTGTCGACGTGGTCGTGCATGGCTTGCGAGCCGCCGCGCGAGTCGGCGTCGCGCAGCACGCCGATCAGGTAGCGGTGGGTCTCGCCCGGCGCATTGCAGAGCGAGTACTGGCGCACCAGGTTGTCCTGCAGGTGGACGTCGACGTGGGCCCCGGCTTCGAAAGGCGGCAGGGCCTGGCCGTCGGTGCGCACCAGCTCATAGCTGCAGATGCCGTCGGCCTCGCAGGTCCGGCTCGCGACCCTGACTTCGATCGCGCCTTGAACGGTATTCATGCTGCCTCCACCTTCTGCTGCTCGCGCGCGATCCACCCGTCGATGATGCGGCGCGACTGCACGCCGCCGGCATCGATGTTCAGCATCAGCAGTTTGCGCTCCGGATGGCGCAGGATGTTCTGCTGCTGCAGTTCCAGCATCTCGCGGTCCTCGCTGAAGATCTTGCCCTGGCCTTCGCGGATGGTCTTCGTCAGCTCGGCGTCCTCGGGCTTGAAATGGCGCGCCATGCCCCAGAAGTACCAGTGCGAGGTCTCGGTCTCGGGCGTGATGAAGTCGACCACGATCGACGAGGCCTTGTGTTCGGAGGCGGCGTGGTAGCCGCCCTTGCCGGCGTGCGCGACGCCGACCTCGATCATCACGTGGCTGGGCGCATTGAAGCGGCAGATCTGCCAGCGGTCGACGGGGACGTCGTCGGCCAGGCCGTTGCCGCGCAGGGCCGCCTGCCAGAACGGCGGCGGCATGATGTTCTCCATGAAGCGGCTGGTCACGACCTGCTCGCCTTCGAGCTTGGTCGTGACCGGCGCCTCGTCGATCTCCTTCTGGCCGATGCTCGAGGCGTGGACGTAGGTCTCGTGGGTCAGGTCCATCAGGTTGTCGACCATCAGGCGGTAGTCGCAGTTGATGTGGTACAGGCCGCCGCCGTAGGCCCACTCCGGATTGTCGGCCCACTCGAGGTGGTGGATGGTCGCCGGGTCGGCCAAGGCCTTGTCGCCCGGCCAGACCCAGATGAAGCCGTAGCGTTCCTCGACGGCATAGCTGCGGATGCAGGGGAAGCCGCGCACGCGCTGGCCGGGCATCGCGATGGCCTTGCCTTCGCAGCCCATTTCCAGGCCGTGATAGCCGCAGACCAGGTTGCCGTCGCGGACAAAACCCAGCGAAAGCGGCGCGCCGCGGTGCGGGCAGAAATCCTCGACCGCGGCAACCTTGCCGCCCTGGCCGCGGTAGAACACGATCTTCTCGCCGCAGACCTGGCGGCCCAGCGGCTTGCCGTCGATTTCGTCGGGGGTGCAGGCGACGTACCACGCGTTTTTAGGGAACATCCTTGTCTCCATTAATGTTGTGCTAGTACTCAGCTGGATATTCAGCTGGCTACTCAGCTGGATATTCAGTACACTGAATGTTTAAAAAAGTATCACGCGTTTGCCGGACAAAGTAAACTGTGTTTTCACACTTTTTTGATGGTGCGGCGCACCACGTTTCGAACAGCACGATGCCGACAGAACAATCACACGACAGCGAAGCCAGGATGCGCAATTTGTACGAACACCCGGGCCACCTGCTGCGGCGCGCGCAGCAGATCTCGGTGTCCCTGTTCTACGACGAGATGGGCGACGAACTGACGCCCGTGCAGTACGCGATCCTGAGCCGGCTGGCCGAGCATCCGGGCATCGACCAGGTGTCGCTGGCGGGGCTGGCGGCGATCGATACCTCGACCGGGGCCACAGTCTGTGCGCGGCTCGAGGAAAAAGGCCTGCTGGAGCGCAAGGTGCTGCCGCATAACCGGCGCCAGCGGGCGCTGAACATCACGCCCGCGGGTACGCGCCTGCTGGGCGAACTGGTGCCGGGGGCGCAGCGCCTGCGCGACCGGCTGCTGGCGCCGCTAAGCGAGGCGGAGCAGGCGCAGTTCATGGACTTGCTGGCCAAGCTGGTCAGGGAGAACAACGAGCGGAGCCGGGCGCCGCTGGCGTTGAAGGCATGATTTCGTAGGGTGGGCACTTGTGCCCACGCGGTGTCGCCTTGCGATCGACGGTGCAGTCACCGATGACCGATCCGCATTCCTTTCGGGGCTGTTGCCTGTTCTGTTCGTGGTGTGTTGAATCCGCGTGGGCACGAGTGCCCACCCTACGGATCACGCCGCGGACTTCCGCAGGAAAAACCCGACGAACCAACCTGGCTGCCGGAGACGACACCGCCTCCGGCAGCCCTGCCCTTTACTCCACGCCCGGGTCCTTGAACTTCTCGACCTTGTCGAACTCGACGTTGTAGATCCCGCCGTCGACCTGCTCGGCCTTGCGGATGTACACGGTCTGCACGATGTCGCGCGTGGCGGGGTCGATCGAGACCGGGCCGCGCACGCTGTTCCAGGCCATGCCCTTCATCGCTTCGACCAGTTTCGGCCCGGTGCTGTCGCCGTTGGTCTTTTTCAGCGCGGCGTACAGCATCTGCATGCCGTCGTAGGCGCCGACCGCGTGGAAGTTCGGGCGCATGCCCTTGTTGGCCTTGGTGAAGGCAGCGACGAACGCCTTGTTCTCGGGCGACGGGTGGGCCGCCGAGTAGTGGTGGCTGCTGACCACGCCCAGGGCGGCGTTGCCGATGCTCGGCATCAGGTCGTCGTCGAGCACGTCGCCGGTGGCGATCAGCCTGACGCCGGCGGCGGCCAGGCCGCGGTCGGTGAACTGCTTGAGCACGGCGGCGCCCTCGCCCGACGGTACGAAGACGAACACGGCATCCGGCTTGGCGTCCTTTACGCGCGCCAGGAAGGGTGCGTAATCGGGGTTGCGCAGCGGCGCGCGCAGGGTGGCGAGGATCTTGCCGCCGGCCTTGGTGAAGTCCTTGACGAACACCTTTTCGGCGTCGATGCCGGGGCCGTAGTCGGAGACGAAGGTCACCACCGACTTGATGTTGTTCTTCGCCGCCCACTGCGCCATCGGCGCCGTCACCTGGGCCAGGGTGAAGCCGCTCCTCACGATGTAGGGCGAGCGCTGCGGGATCACCGAGGTGGCCGCGTTCATGACGATCATCGGCACCTTGGCCTGGGTCGCCACCGGCGCCGCGGCAAAGGCCAGCGGGGTCAGGCCGAAGCCGGCCAGCACCTGCACCTTGTCGCGCGCGACCAGTTCCTGCGCGATGCGCTTGGTGACGTCGGGCGAGACGCCGCCGTCGTCCTTCAGGATGATCTGCACCTGGCGGCCGGCGACCGTGCTGCCGTTCTGCTGCATGAACAGCTTGACGGCGGCGTCGACCTGGCGGCCGGTCGAGGCGAAGGGGCCGGACATCGGGACGATCAGGCCGACCTTCAGGGGCTCGGCGGCGTGGACGCTGCCGGCGGCCAGGCCGGCGGACAGCGCGGCGGCGCCGAGCAGGATGGTGCGGCGGGNNCCACGCGTGACGCATGAACATTGTTGACGGTGTAAACGAACCCAAACCACGCCAACAATGATCGACGTTCACGCGTGGGCACCGGGGCGCCCACCCTACGTTACGCAACGGCCACGAGCCGGTCGAGCTTCTCGCCATCGGCCAGCAGGCTGGCCGAATCCGAGTCGTGCACGATGCGCCCGCGGTCCAGCACGATCGCGCGCGCGGTCAGCGACAGCGCCAGGCGCGCGTGCTGCTCGACCACGATCACCGACATGCCCGACTCAAGCACCAGGCGGCGGATCACGCGCACCAGTTCCTGCACGATGATCGGCGCCAGGCCCTCCATCGGCTCGTCCAGCAGCAGGATGCGCGGGTTGGTCATCAGGGCGCGGGCGATGGCCAACATTTGTTGCTCGCCACCCGACAATTGATTGCCCATGTTCGCGCGGCGCTCGTGCAGGCGCGGGAAGATCTCGTAGATCTTGGCCAGGTTCCAGGGACCGGGCCGCTCCACCACCGTCAGGTGTTCCTCGACGGTGAGCGAAGGGAACATGTGGCGCTCCTGCGGCACCCAGCCCAGGCCCGCGCGCGAGCGCTTCCAGGTCGGCACGCGCGCGATGTCGTCGCCGGCCCAGCGGATCGAGCCCTTGTGCAGGCGCGTCAGGCCCATCAGCGTCACCAGCAGGCTGGTCTTGCCGACGCCGTTGCGTCCCAGGAGGGCCAGGCTGTCGCCCTCGTTCATCGTGAACGACACGTCTTCGAGCACGATCGACTCGCCGTAGCCGGCCGTCACCTTGTCCAACGCCAGCAGTTCAGGCATGTTCGGCCTCCCCCAGGTAGACTTCCTTCACACGCGGATCGGCCGCGATTTCCTCGGGCGTCCCTTCGGTCAGCACCTTGCCGCCCACCAGCACCGTGATACGGTCGGCGAAGCGGAACACCAGGCCCATGTCGTGCTCGATGAAGAGCACGGTCACGTCGCGCGGCAGGCCGGCGATGACCTCGAACAGCTCGCGGGACTCAAGCGAGGGAATGCCGGCGGCCGGCTCGTCCAGCAGCAGGATCTTCGGTTTCGTCGCCAGTGCCAACGCGATCTCGACCAGGCGCTGCTTGCCGTAGGCCATGCTGCGCGTGATGCTGTTCGCCTCGTTCGTCAGCTTCAGCGTGGCCAGCAGGGCCATCGCCTCCTCGACCACGTCGGCGTGTTTTGCCACCGTCTTCCACCACACCTTCTGCAGGCCGCGGCGCTCGCAGATCGCCAGCATCACCGACTCGAGCACGGTCATGCCCGCGAACAGGGTGTTGATCTGGAAGGTGCGGGTCATGCCGCGCTTGACGCGCTCGTGCTGCGCCAGTTTCGTGATGTCCTCGCCGCCCAGGAACACCTTGCCGCTGCTGGGCGGGAAGCCGCCCGTCAGCAGGTTGATGAAGGTGGTCTTGCCGGCGCCGTTCGGGCCGATCAGCGCATGGCGCGCGCCCGGCTCGAAGGTCAGCGAGATGTCGGTGTTCGCCTTGAAGCCGCCCCACTGCTTGGACAGGCCCTCGGTACGCAGGGTATCGGTCATGCTGCCTCCTTGCGCTTGAAAATCCGCGCATAGATCTTTTCCAGGCCGCCCAGGATGCCGCCGCGTGCGAACAGCACGATCAGCACCAGCAGCAGGCCGATGTAGAACTGCCAGTAGGTCGGATCGAAGCCCGAGATCTTGTCCTGGGCCACCATGAACACGGCCGCGCCGATCAGCGCGCCGTACAGGCGGCCGGTACCGCCCAGCACCAGCATGATCAGCAGTTCCGCCGAACGCGGAAAGCCCAGCACGTCCAGGCCCACGAACTGGGTGGTCTGGGCCAGCAGCGCACCGGCCACGCCGGCGATCGCGGCGCCCAGGGTGAACACGGCCACCAGGCGGCGGTCGACGTTGGCGCCGAT
>DOUW01000219.1 GCA_003520365.1 Massilia sp. | reverse complement strand
GGTCTTGCAGTGCACGCAGTTCTGGGCATTGATCTGCAGGCGGTCCTGGCCTGTCTCAAGCTTCACGAACTCGTAGACGCCGGCAGGGCAGTAGCGCTGCTCGGGCCCGGCGAACTTGGCCAGGTTGACGTCCACGGGAATAGCCGGGTTCTTCAGCGTCAGGTGCACCGGCTGGTCTTCGGCGTGGTTGGTGTTCGAGATGAACACCGAGGACAGCTTGTCGAAGGTCAGCTTGCCGTCCGGCTTCGGATAGGCGATGGGCTGGAAATCCGAAGCAGGGCGCAGGCATTCGTGGTCCGCGTGCTTGTGGCGCAGGGTCCAGGGCGCCTTGCCCTTGAACAGGATCTGGTCGATGCCGGTCATGAAGGTGCCCAGATACAGCCCCTTGCTCATCCACGGCTTGAAGTTGCGCGCCACGTGCAGTTCCTCGTGCAGCCACGATTGCTTGAACGCGGCCGGGTAGCTGCTCAATTCGTCGTGCTGGCGGCCCGCGCCCAGCGCCGCGAACGCCGCTTCGGCGGCCAGCATGCCGGTCTTGATCGCGCCATGGCTGCCCTTGATGCGGCTGGTGTTCAGGAAGCCGGCGTCGCAGCCGATCAGGGCGCCGCCCGGGAACACGGTCTTCGGCAGGGATTGCAGGCCGCCGGCCGTGATGGCGCGCGCGCCGTAGGAGATGCGCTTGCCGCCCTCGAAGAAGTGGCGGATCGCCGGATGCGTTTTATAGCGCTGGAATTCCTCGTAAGGCGACAGATACGGGTTCTGGTAGGCCAGGCCGACCACGAAGCCCACCGCGACCTGGTTGTTTTCCAGGTGGTAGAGGAAGGAGCCGCCATAGGTGCTGTTGTCGAGCGGCCAGCCAGCGGTATGGATCACCAGGCCCGGCTTATGCTTGGCCGGGTCGATCTCCCAGAGTTCCTTGATGCCGATGCCGTAGGTCTGCGGATCGGCATCCCGGTTCAGGTCGTACTTGGCCATCAGCTGCTTGCCGAGGTGGCCGCGCGAGCCTTCGGCGAAGAAGGTGTACTTCGCGTGCAGCTCCATGCCGAGCTGGAAGTCCGCGCCCGGTTCGCCGTCGCGTTTCACACCCATGTTGCCGGTGGCGACGCCTTTCACGGAGCCGTCCTCGTTGTAGAGGATCTCGGCGGCGGGGAAGCCGGGGAAAATCTCCACACCCAGCGCTTCGGCCTGCTGACCGAGCCAGCGCGTGACGTTGGCCAGCGAGATCACGTAATTGCCGTGATTGGTCAGCATCTTCGGCACCATGAAACCCGGCGTGCGGTAAGCCTTCGATTCGGTCAGGAACAGCACCTGGTCTTCCGTCACCGGGGTGTTGAGCGGCGCGCCGAGCTCCTTCCAGTTTGGGAACAGTTCGTTCAGGGCGATCGGGTCCATGACCGCGCCAGACAAGATGTGGGCGCCGATCTCGCCGCCTTTCTCCAGCACGCAGACCGAGACTTCCTGGCCTTGTTCGCTGGCCAGCTGCTTCAGCCGGATCCTTGCGGCCAGGCCCGCGGGCCCGCCGCCGACGACCACGACGTCGTACTCCATCGATTCGCGCGGGCCGTATTCTTCGATCAAGCTCATATCGGCTACTCCCGGCTCAGCGCGCGAAATACAGGTCGTGCAGGTGGTCCAGGCTGACCTCCGAAGCGGCTTGGGACAGCACCACTTTCCCGCTCTGCATCAGGTAGACGTGGTCGGCCACGCCCACCGCGCGGTGGGTGTTCTGCTCGACCAGGATCATGGTGCGTCCGTCCTGCTTCAGGCGTCCCAGGATCTCGAACAGCTCGTTCACCATCACCGGCGCCAGGCCGAGCGAGGGCTCGTCGATGATCAGGACCTTGGGGTCGCTCATCAGGCCGCGCGCCATCGCCAGCATCTGGGCTTCGCCGCCGGACAGCGAACCGGCCAGCTGCCTGCGCCGCTCGCGCAGGCGCGGGAACATCTCGTAGGAGCGTTCCAGGTTGGCGGCCGCCCCGGCGCGGTGCTGGGGCGCGAAGGCGCCCATCATCAGGTTTTCCTCGACCGTCATGTCGCGGAAGACCATGCGGCCCTCGGGGATCATCGCCATCGAGACGGCCATCATGTCCCAGGTCGGGGTGCCGTTCAGGGGCTTGCCGTCCAGCAGAATGGCGCCCTGCGACACCGGGATCAGGCCCATGATGGCGCGCAGCAGGGTGGTCTTGCCGGCGCCGTTCTGGCCGATGATGGTGGTGAGCTTGCCCGGCGCGATCGACAGCGACAGGTCCCACAGCACGTTGATGGCGCCGTAGCCGGCGCGTACGTTTTGAATCTCCAGCATCTCAGCCTCCGGTATAGCTCTTGATCACGGCCGGGTCGTTGAACACCTCGGCCGGCGTGCCCTCGGCGATCAGGCCGCCGAAGTTCAGCACGGCGACGCGCTGGCACAGGTTGCTGATGGTCTCGATGTCGTGCTCGATGATCACGATCCCGACCGCGAACTGCTGGTGCAGGTCCTTCAGCATGTTCATGAAGGCGCGCTTGCCGTTGGTCTCCAGGCCGGCCAGCACTTCGTCCAGCAGCAGGAGCTTCGGGTTGGTCGAGAGCGCCTTCGCCACCTCGAGCGCCTTCAGCTCGGTCAGCGCCAGGCTGGTCGAGGCGTCGCGGTCGGCCTTGGCGGTCAGGTTGGTGAACGCCAGGATCTCGTCGATGCGCTTGCGATCGATCGAACCGGTGCCGAAGCGCTGCGCCACTTCCAGGTTCTGGCGCACCGTCAGCTCGTGCATCGGCTGCGGGATCTGGAAGGTGCGGCCGATGCCCATGCGGGCGCGCTGGTACATCGGCGCGCGCAGCACGTCGGTGCCGTTGAACACGATGCGGCCGGTGGTCGGGCGCACCAGGCCGGAAATGGCATTGAACAGGGTGGTCTTGCCGGCGCCGTTGGCGCCGACCAGGCCGACCACGTCGCCGGTGCCGACCGACAGCGTGACATCGTTGACCGCCGTGAGGCCGCCGAAGCGGACCGTGACGTTTTCAAGCTGCAGCATCTTTTTTCCTCATGAACTTGCGGAACAGGCCAAGCAGGCCGTCCGGGCTGGCGATGATCATCACCACCAGGACCAGGCCGAGCACCAGCTGGTGGCCGGTCGGCATGATGTTCTTCACGAACAGCTGGTCGACCAGGTAGACCACGACCGCGCCGACCAGCGGGCCGGTAATGGTGCGGTAGCCGCCGAAGATGGCCGCCACGATCGGGATCGTCACCCACAGCGCGCTGAAGGCGTAGTCCGGCTCGAGGAAGTTGATGTAGTGGGCGTTGAAGGCGCCGACCACGCCGCACATGAAGGCCGAGACCAGCAGCATCAGGGCTTTCAGCAGGGTGTTGTTGACGCCCACCACGCGCGTCGCGTCCTCGCTGTCGTGCATCGCGCGCAGGGCCAGGCCGTGCGGGCTGCGGCGGATGCGGTCGTAGATCCAGGCGAACACCAGCACGATGGTCAGGATCAGCAGGTAGTTGCCGATCTTGCTCGAGAAGTCGAAACCGAACACGGTCGGCAGCTGCGGGATGCTGGCGATGCCGGCCGAACCGCCCGTGACCGATTCCCACTCGGTGGCGAGGATGCGGAAGATGTGGGCATAGGCCAGGATGGCGAGCGCGAAGTAGGGGCCGCGCAGGCGCAGCACCGGCAGCATCAGGATCGCCGACAGCACGGCGCCGACACCGCCCAGCAGCAGGCCGAGGAAGATCGGCACGCCGTGCTGCATGCTCAGCACCGCCGAGGTATACGCGCCGACGCCGAAGAAGGCCGCGTGGCCGAAGCTGACCATGCCGCCCAGGTTGCCGAGCAGGGCCCAGGACAGCGCGATGCCGCCGATGACCAGCGAGGCGATGACCAGGCTCATCACGTAGGCGTCGCCGCCCAGCAGCAGCGGGACCAGGATGTAGGCGGCCGCCACGACCGCGACCAGGAGTTTGTTGACTTGTTTATTCATCGTTATCCGCGCCTCCGTGCAGCACCGAACAGGCCGTTGGGCATGACGAACAGGACCAGCAGGAACAGGCCCATGCCGGCGAGTTCTTGCAGGGCCGAGCTGGCCAGGGTGACGGTGAGCGATTCGGCCACGCCCAGCAGGACGGCGCCGATCAGCACGCCCGGGATCGAGCCGATGCCGGCCAGGACGGTGATGATGAAGGCCTTCACGGTCAGGACGCTGCCGTAGGCCGGGGTGATCACGCCATAGCTGAACAGGGCGACGCCGGCAAAGGCGGCCAGGATGCCGGCCACGACGAAGGAGACCAGTTCGGTCTTGCCGGGATTGATGCCCATCAGCTTGGCGGCGTCGCGGTTGCTCGAGACGGCGCGCACGGCGCGGCCATACCAGGAGCGCGACAGCCACCACCAGAGGGCGACGATCAGGACGATGCTGACGCCGAAGAACAGCACTTCGGAGCGCATGGAATAGAGCTCGCCGACCACGAAGGCTTCCTGCATCCAGCTCGAGCTGGTGGCGCGCACGTCGGCGCTCCAGATCATCAGGACCAGGTTGGTCAGGATCACGCCGACGCCATAGGTCAGGGTGAGCGAATTGATTTCGCGGTTGGTGCGGATCTTGCCGACCACGAAGTACAGCAATGCCGAAGTGATCGTCACGACGATCACGGCCACCGGGATGGCGGTCAGCGGGTTCCAGCCAAGTTTCGATTCCACCGTGTAGGCGATATACGCCGCCAGCAGTACCAGTTCGCCGTGTGCCAGGTTGATCACTTTCATGGCGCCGAAGACCAGCGCCAGGCCAAGTGCGATGAGGGCGTAGGAACCGCCCTGCAAGAGTCCTGAATACACGGCTTGTAAGATCAAGTCCGTCATTTCTGCATTCCCATCGAAATTCACGCGGGCAGGGGATCCTGCCCGTCACTGCACTACGGTCTTACCACGGCACGCCCGGGAAGACCGGCTTGGCGGTTGCCGCTTCCTTCGGCCAGACCAGTTCGACTTTCTTGCCCTGGTGCTGGCCCATGCGCTGGGTGAAGTTCTTGTTGTCGCCGGTGGCGTCGAACTGCACGCGGCCGATCAGGGTCTGGCGATCGGTCTTGCGCATCTCTTCGATGACGCCGCCCTTCTTGATGGTGCCGGCGTCGGCGGCGCGTGCGATCGCTTCGAACAGCAGCATCGACTGCACGTAGCCGAACTGGCCGAGGTAGTCCGGTTCCTTCTTGTGCAGCCTGGTGTAGGCCTCGCCGAAGGCCTTGCCGTCGGCGGTGGTGAAGTTCACCGGGAAGGGCAGGACCGCGGTGCCGTACACGTTCGGCATCAGGTCCGGGAAGTCGGCCGCCATCTTCGGCGTGGCCAGCGACCAGACGCCGGCGATGGCCTTGACCGTGGTCGGCTTGAGCACGCGCGCGGCGCGCAGGATGCCGACGTACTCGTTCTCGTAGCCGACCATGGCGATGAATTCCGAGCGGTCGCGCAGCTTGACCTTGTTCAGGATCGGCTTGAAGTCGGTGATCGCCGGGTCGAAGGCGTGCATGGACACCTTGATGCCCTTGGCGCCCAGGGTCTTCTCGACGTCGGCGGCCAGGCCGTGGGTGGCGTCCTTGGTCGAGTAGATGATCGAGACCGACTTCACGCCGAGGTCGCCGATCAGGCCGACCAGGGCTTTCTGGTAGCCCTCGGTATTATTAATACGGAAGAAGTTCTTGCGGCCGGCCTTGACCAGGCCGTCGTCGACGCCGCCCGAGGTGATGTAGGCCAGGCCCAGCTTGTTGGCGGCGTCCGAGGCCGGCGAGATGTTGTTCGAGCCGTAGCCGCCGGTGACGGCAACCACGCCCTGGCTGGCCAGCTTTTCCACGGCGGCCACGGCCTTGGCCGGGGCGGATTCGTCGTCGACGGTGACCAGCTTGATGGTGTGCTTGCCGTTGGTCTTGTTGAAGACCTCGGCGGCGACGCGGATGCCTTCCTGGGTGCCCATGCCGACGCGCGCCAGCGGGCCGGTCAGCGGGATCTGCACGCCGACCAGGAATTCCTCCGCATATGCCGAGCCGGCGCCGAGGGCTGCACACACTGCGAAAGCGATTGTCTTAATCTTGCTCATTGTCTCCACCTTTTCAGATTGTTGTCGATACTGGCCCCGCGAGCGGAGCCGCCTTTCCGTGCCGTCGGCCCTGGGCCGTCGGTCATCCGTTCTACAAAATCGCTGGCAAGCCGGGGGCGTCGCACCGTGCCGCGATAGCGGGACTGTGCGGCGGGTGTTCCCTGTTTGCCGGGTCGCGGGGCTCGCCCCGCTTAATTGATGTGGCGCCCCATGCTCGTTCCCACGTTGCGCACCAGTTGCACCAGGCGCGGGCCCAGGTCCTCGACCAGCTTTTCCTTCGGCAGCAGGAAGGCCGGTCCGCCGCAGTTGAAGGCCATCGTCTTGGCGTTCTCGGGGTCGATCAGGGGCACGCCGACGGCGCTGATGTTGGCGTCCCACAGGCCCGAGGACAGCACGAAGCCGCGGTCCTGGTAATCCTTGAAGCCTTGTTCGAGATCGGCCTTGAGCTTCGGCCATTGGGTTTCCGCATGCAGGCGGATGTGGTCCATCAGGAAATCGCGGTCGGCCTGGGGCAGGCCGCACAAATAGGCCTTGCCCATGGCGGTGGTCGCCAGCGGGATGCGCGAGCCGGCGTCGCGGCGCAGGGTCACGGCGGCGCTGCCGCGGCAGGCCTCGACATACACCATGTCCAGGCGGTCGCGGATGCCGATGGCGACGCTGCACTGGGCGTATTCGGCCAGTTCCTGCATCGCGGGACGCGCGAGCTTGCGTACGTCGATGTTGGCGAGCAGGGTGTAGCCGAGGGCCAGCACCGGGGCGCCGAGCTGGTAGCGGCCCTGGTCGGGGGAATAAGTGAGGTAGCCGAGGCGGGTCAGCGTATAGGTCAGGCGCGAAATCGTCGGCTTGGGCATGCCGGTGCGCTTGGCCATTTCGCTATTCGTGAGCGAAGCCTCGCCGGGGCGGAAGCAGCGCAGGATTTCGAGCCCGCGCGCCAGGGCGGTCACGAATTGACGGTCCTTGGCGTTGTCTTCCTCAGTGAATGACTGGATTGCGTCCATCTCGATTGTCTCCAATGCCCAGCATCTGTGGCTGAGTCTGGAATTGATGATCACATACGAAAAAGAGGGGTGTCAACTGTTTTGTGAAATGGTCGTTCGCACTGCGAAATGCCGAATATTGACGCTCCTATGAAACATGGGTAAAACCCGGCGAAAATGATTTTTTCAAGCGTAAAACGGGCTGCGTCAAATCGTTTACATCGGCGTTAAAAATGGGTTATCGTTGACTTCGCTGCAAAATGCAAAACACAATTTCGCACAGCGAACCACGGACAGAGCGATGCCGCATGTGGGGCGACGCGGTGCGAGTCAACTACAAGACAAGGAGACAGGATTCATGAATTCCGGCGCAGCTTCCCAGGTCGTGCGTGAACAGCATGGCGACATCCTTCTGGTAACCATCGATAACCCGCCCGTCAACGCCCTCGGCGTCGACGTGCGCCGCGGCCTGATGGAGGCGATCGACGCCGCCGACGGCGACGCCAGCGTCAAGGCGATCGTGCTGGCTGGCGCCGGCCGCAACTTCCTGGGCGGCGCCGACATCCGCGAGTTCGGCAAGCCGC
>DOUW01000218.1 GCA_003520365.1 Massilia sp. | reverse complement strand
CCGGCGCCGGCCGCGCCGCTGCCGGCCATGATCGTCGACACCCCGGTGCGCGCCGGCCAGCGCGTCTATGCGCGCGGCTGCGACCTGATCATCACCGCGGTGGTAAACAACGGCGCCGAAATCATTGCCGACGGCAGCATCCACGTCTACGCGCCGATGCACGGTCGCGCCCTGGCCGGCGCCTCGGGCAACGCCGCCTCGCGCATCTTCGGCCTGTCGCTGCAACCGGAGCTGGTGTCGATCGCGGGCGTCTATCGCACGTTCGATGAAGGTTTCCCGGCCGAACTGGCACGCCAGCCGGCCCAAATTCGCCTGGTCGGCGACCGGATCGATATATCATCGCTGAGTCCGGCTTCGACCCGCGCGTAATCAGACACTGACCAGATACTTGTAAAGGACCTTTTTGTGGCAAGAATTATTGTTGTGACGTCCGGCAAGGGCGGCGTGGGCAAAACCACCTCGAGCGCGAGCTTCTCCACTGGCCTTGCCCTGCGCGGCCACAAGACTGCGGTGCTGGACTTCGACGTCGGCCTGCGCAACCTCGACCTGATCATGGGCTGCGAACGCCGCGTGGTGTACGACCTGGTCAACGTGATCAACGGCGAAGCGACGCTGAACCAGGCCCTGATCAAGGACAAGCATTGCGACAACCTGTTCATCCTGCCCGCCTCGCAAACGCGCGACAAGGAAGCGCTGACCGAGGAAGGCGTCGAGCGCGTGCTCAACGAACTGGTCAAGATGGGCTTCGAGTACATCATCTGCGATTCGCCGGCCGGCATCGAGCACGGCGCGCTGATGGCGCTGACCTTCGCCGACGAGGCGCTGATCGTGACCAACCCGGAAGTGTCGTCGGTGCGCGACTCGGACCGCATCCTGGGCATCCTGCAGGCCAAGTCGCGCCGCGCCCAGAGCGGCGGTGAACCGGTCAAGGAACACCTGTTGATCACCCGCTACTCGCCGCGCCGCGTCGAGAACGACGAAATGCTGTCCTACCAGGACGTGCAGGAAATCCTGCGCATTCCGCTGCTGGGCATCATCCCGGAATCGGAGTCGGTGCTGCATGCCTCGAACCAGGGCAACCCGGCGATCCATTTCAAGGGCACCGACGTGGCCGAGGCCTACGAGGACGTGATCGCGCGCTTCCTGGGCGAAGACCGCCCGCTGCGCTTCACGACCTACGAAAAGCCGGGTCTGTTGCAACGCATCTTTGGGACCAAGTGACATGGCATTGCTCTCATTCCTGTTCCCCGAAAAGAAGAAGAGCGCGAACGCGGCCAAGGAACGGCTGCAAATCATCATCGCCCGCGAGCGGACCAACCGCGCCGGTCCCGATTTCCTGCCGGCCCTGCACCGCGAGCTGATCGAGGTGATCTCGAAGTACACCAAGGTCAACGCCGACGACATCAAGATTTCGCTCGACCGCCAGGGCAACCTGGAAGTGCTCGACGTCAACGTCGTGCTGCCGGACGCCTGACCCGCTTCCTCCGCCCGTCCGCCTGCCGGACGGGCACTGCCCTTCCCCGCCTTTCCCTGTCGTGCTTGCCTGAATCCGTCTTCAGGCCGATCATGTCCACATGCCCTGCGGCGCCTGCCGCCTGTCCCGCCATCGCCCTTGCCGATGGGGACGCATGGTCACAAATTGTCGTCCGGTTTCTCAGTGTTGCGTTTCTGCCGCACGTTGCGGTTTTTTCGCTGCCACCCGAAAACTGTCGGAATTGAGTATTTACCCAGTGATGACTCGGCGAAACTCCGTCCCCGTTTACCTCTGACTCTTCCTTTCGGTAAAAATCAAAAATTTACGAGTAGCATTATTTTGTCAAAGTCTGTTATAGTCGGTTTAACGATGTAGGATTGATCCTACAGGTTAATTTGACAATAGTGTGCCGCCATGAGAATAGCTGTCCTTGACAATGACCGTAGCCAGGCTGACCTGATTTGCCAGGTCCTCAGCTCCGCTGGACACAGCTGCCAATCCTTCGGGGACGGCAAGGAATTGCTGGCCCAGATGCGCAAGGACAGCACCGATTTGCTGATCATGGATTGGCCTGCGGGCGACGGCGAAGCGGCCGACGTCCTGCGCCGCGCCAAGGAAAAGATGGTGCCGGATGCGCCCGCCATGTTCCTGGTCGGCAGCGGCGCCGAAGACGACATCGTGGCCGGCATGGAAGCCGGCGCCGACGACTACCTGATCAAGCCCTTCGCGCTGTCCNNCGCCGACGACTACCTGGTCAAGCCCCTGCGCCGCGGCGAACTGGTGGCGCGCGTGTCTGCCCTGCTGCGCCGCGCCTACCCGGCGCAAACCGGCACCGAGCAATTGCAGTTCGGTCCCTACGTCTTCGAGACCCGTCCGGGCCGCCTGCTGAAGGACGGCAACGTCATCGACGTCACGCAAAAAGAGTTTTACCTGGCCCTGCTGTTTTTCCGCAACATCGGCCGCCCGCTGTCGCGCGCCTATATCCACGAGTCGGTCTGGGTGCGCGAAACCGCCATCCCGTCGCGCACCATGGACACCCACGTTTCGCGCGTGCGCAACAAGCTGAGCCTGCGTCCGGAGAATGGCTTCCGGCTGGTGCCGGTGTATAGCTACGGGTACCGGCTGGAAAAGCTCGGCGCTTGATGCTTGGGGTACGTCATCGAGGCCAGTGGCCTCGATGAGGTGCCCGCGCGCGACTGATGAGCAGACGCAGCAGACGCAGCGGTCGACAGGCCAACGTAGTGCATGCGTCACGCGTGGGCACGGGGCGCCCACCCTACGTTGCAGCATCGTTAACGATCTGCCGGTCCCATGAAACCCTGCGCGCATGAGGGTATAATTCCTCCACCCGATTCCCACCGTCTTATTCCAGAATGCAACTGCTCGCCGTTGGCCTGAACCATACGACTGCACCGGTCGCGCTGCGCGAACAGCTCGCGCTCGGCCCGGAGCAGCTCGGCCGCGCGGTGCAGTCGGCGCGCGAATGGTTCGGCCGCTTCGGCCAGGCCGAGCGCCGCGGCAGCGACGAAGCCGCGATCCTCTCCACCTGCAACCGCACCGAACTGTACGCTGCCAGCGGCGTGCCCGATCCGCTCGACGCCTCGGCCCAGTTCCTGGCGCATTACCACGCGCTGAACTACGCCGAACTGCGTCCGCACCTGTACATGCTGCCGCAGGGCGACGCCGTGCGCCATGCCTTCCGCGTCGCCTCCGGGCTCGACTCGATGGTGCTGGGCGAGCCGCAGATCCTCGGCCAGATGAAGGACGCGGTGCGCACCGCCGAGGAAGCCGGTGGTCTCGGCACCTACCTGCACCAGCTGTTCCAGCGCAGCTTCGCGGTGGCGAAGGAAGTACGCACTACCACGGAAATCGGCGCCCACAGCGTCTCGATGGCAGCCGCCGCGGTGCGCCTGTCGCAGCGCATCTTCGACCGCATCGCCGACCAGCATGTGCTGTTCATCGGCGCCGGCGAGATGATCGAGCTGTGCGCGGCCCACTTCGCCGCCCAGAACCCGAAGTCGATCACGATCGCCAACCGCAGCATGGAACGCGGCGAATCGCTGGCCGCGCGCCTGAACGGCCGCGCGATCCGCCTGGCCGACCTGCCCGAGCAGCTGTCGCGGTTCGACATCGTCGTTTCCTGCACCGCCTCCACCCTGCCGCTGATCGGCCTGGGCCTGGTCGAACGCGCGATCAAGGCGCGCCGCCACCGTCCGATCTTCATGGCGGACCTGGCCGTGCCGCGCGATATCGAACCGGAAGTCGCGCGCCTGGACGACGTCTACCTGTACACCGTCGACGACCTGGCGCAGGTCGTGCAGACCGGGATGGAAAGCCGGCAGGCCGCCGTGGCCCAGGCCGAAGCCATCATCGAACACCGCGTCCAGTCCTTCATGCACTGGATCGGCGACCGCGCCATGGTCCCCGTCATCCAGGACCTGCACGAAGCCAGCGAAGCGCTGCGCCTGGCCGAACTCGAACGCGCGCGCCGCCTGCTCGCCAAGGGCGAAGACGTCGACGCCGTGCTCGAGGCGCTGTCGAAAGGCCTGGCCGCGAAATTCCTGCACGGCCCGCAGCAGGCGCTGCACCGCGCCGAAGGCGACGAACGCGCGCGCCTGGCGACCCTCCTGCCCCAGCTGTTCCGCGGCCGCCGTTAGCGGCCCTTCCCCGCTGCGCGCCCGCTCCCGGGCGCTGTCCGGCGCTCCCGCGCCACCTGTCACCCATTTTTTCGCATACAGCCCATGAAACCATCGATGCTGGCCAAGCTCGACCAACTGGCGAACCGCCTGGTCGAACTCGACGAACTCCTGATGTCCGAAGGCGCCACCGCCAACATGGACAGCTACCGCAAGATGACGCGCGAGCACGCCGAGCTCTCGCCGCTGGTCGCCCTGTATAAACAGTACCAGGAGGCGAACGGCGACATCGCGGCTGCGCAGGAAATGCTGGCCGACCCGGACATGAAGGAATTCGCCCAGGAAGAGATCGAGGCCGCCAAGGCGCGCCTGGCCGATCTCGACCTCGACTTGCAGAAGATGCTGCTGCCGAAGGACGAGAACGACGAGCGCAATATCTTCCTCGAGATCCGCGCCGGCACCGGCGGCGACGAATCGGCCCTGTTCGCCGGAGATTTGCTGCGCATGTACACCCGCTTTGCCGAGCGCAACCGCTGGCAGGTCGAGATGGTCTCCGAATCGCCCTCGGACCTGGGCGGCTACCGCGAAGTGATCGTGCGCGTGGTCGGGAATGGCGCCTACTCGAAACTGAAATTCGAGTCGGGCGGCCACCGCGTGCAGCGCGTGCCGGCGACCGAGACGCAAGGCCGCATCCACACCTCGGCCTGCACGGTGGCGGTGATGCCGGAAGCGGACGAGGTCGAGGACGTGAACATCAACCCGGCCGACCTGCGCATCNNCACCCACCTGCCGACCGGGATCGTGGTCGAGTGCCAGGACGACCGCAGCCAGCACAAGAACAAGGCGCAGGCGATGAAGGTGCTGGCCGCCCGCATCAAGGACGTGCAGCTGCGCGAACAGCAGTCGAAAGAGGCGGCGACCCGCAAGAGCCTGATCGGCTCGGGCGACCGCAGCGAACGCATCCGCACCTATAACTTCCCGCAGGGCCGCCTGACCGACCACCGCATCAACCTGACGCTGTATAAACTGGACTTCATCATGGACGGCGACCTGGCGGAGCTGACCAATGCGCTGGCCGCCGAGCACCAGGCCGAGCTGCTGGCGGCGCTAGGCGATTAACAGCACCTGGCAATCCGCCCATGGCCAGGCGCTGCAAGCTAAGTCTGGGTTAAGTTGCCAATGTGAAAATACGGGTGCGCGATCCGAGGCCGTATGCGAGAATCGCCATCTGTTTTTTGACCAACGAGAGCCGAACCGCATGCCCGCTTCCCGTACCGTCCTCCTGATCGTCGCCGCGATCAGCTTCGCGCTGATCGGCGTCGCCCTCTACCTGCAGCACGCGCACGACATGCTGCCCTGCCCGCTGTGCGTGATCCAGCGCTACCTGTTCCTGGCGGTCGGCATCGCGAGCCTGGTCGGTGCCTTCGCCGGCAAGATCAAGGCGGGCGCCGGCGTGGCCCTGCTGGCGGCGCTCGGCGGCCTGGGCGTGGTCGGCAAGCATTTATATGTGCTGGCCAATCCCGGCTTCTCCTGCGGGATCGACCCGATGGAGACCATGCTCAACAAGATTCCCACCGCGACCCTGATGCCCTGGCTGTTCCAGGCCGACGGCCTGTGCGAGAACGCCACCGACGGCCTGCTCGGCCTGTCGATCCCGCAATGGTCGGCGGTGTGGTTCGTCCTGCTGACGCTGACCCTGGTCTGGGTGCTGGCGCGCCGCGCGCGATGAATATCGTCGCCGGCGCCAGCATCGGGTCGCTGCAGGCCAGCCTGCCGCTCGATCCGCTGGAAAACCGCATCCTGCTGTGCCACGCGCTGGGCATCTCGCGCGTGGGCCTGATCACGCAGTCCGAACGCGAACTCGATGCCGCGGAAGCGGCGCGCCTGGCGGCCCTGGTGCAGCGCCGCCTGGACGGCGAACCGATCGCCTACATCGTCGGCCAGCGCGAGTTCTTCGGCCTGCCCTTCCAGGTCGGCCCGGCGGTGCTGATCCCCCGTCCCGATACCGAACTGATCGTCGAACTGGCGCTCGAACGCCTGGCGCCGCGCGCGCGCCTGCTCGACATGGGCACCGGCAGCGGCGCGATCGCGGTGT
>DOUW01000224.1:435-6789 GCA_003520365.1 Massilia sp. | reverse complement strand
GCCAGGGTTCGAGCAGCGGCGCATACTTCTCTATAAAGTACAGCAGGTTTTCCTCGGGCTCGAGCGGAAAGCGCGGCGGCGGCGCATCGCGCTCCTGCTCTTCGCGCCGCGGCACGGTACGCCACAGGGCATTCACCTGCGACTGCGCATACTCTTCGCGCTCTTTCTGGCGCGCCGCCTCCTGGGCCACCGACAGTTTCGCCGGCCGCTTGTAGCGGTCCACGCCATAGTTCTGGATCGCGTGGCAGGAATCGAGCAATTCCTCGACCGCATCGATGCCGTAGCGCTGCTCGCATTCGGCAATATAGTTCTTGGCAAACACCATGTAGTCGACGATGGCCTCGGCATCGGTCCAGGTGCGGAACAGGTAATTGCCCTTAAAGAAAGAGTTGTGGCCATAGGCCGCGTGGGCGATGACCAGCGCCTGCATCGTCAGGCTGTTTTCCTCCATCAGGTAGGCGATGCAGGGATTCGAATTGATGACGATTTCGTAGGCCAGGCCCATCTGGCCGCGCTTGTAGCTCTTTTCCGTCGTCAGGAAATGCTTGCCGAACGACCAGTGGTTATAGGACACCGGCATGCCGACCGAGGTGTAGGCGTCCATCATCTGCTCGGCGGTGATGATTTCGAGCTGGTTGGGGTAGGTGTCGAGACCGAACTGGCGGGCGACCCGGCGGATTTCTTCGTGCGCCTGTTCGATCAGGTCGAAGGTCCACTCCGACTGTTCGGGCAGGGCGCGGGGATTGGTACGATCGTCTGGCATATGCGTCCCTCTATATATAGTAGGGCTTACTTCGGCTGTTTCTTGAACAGCTCGCGGAAGACCGGATAGATGTCGGCCGGCGTCACGATTTTCTGCATCGCGAAGTTACTGTGGTGCGAGGCGACTTCGGTGTATTGCTCCCACAGGTTCTGTGGCGGTCCGTCGGTGATTTCGACATAGGTGTAATACTGGACCTTCGGCATGATGCCGTTGGTCAGCAACTGCTTGCACAGCACGGAATCGTTGTCCCAGTTGTCGCCGTCCGAGGCCTGGGCCACGTAGGTGTTCCAGTCGGAGCTGGCGTAGCGCTCGCCGATGACCTTTTGCAGCAGGTGCAGGGCCGAGGACACCACGGTGCCGCCCGATTCGCGCGAATGGAAGAATTCTTCCTCGTCGACTTCGGCCGCGGCCGTGTGGTGGCGGATGAAGACGACATCGATGTGTTCGTACACACGTTTCAGGAACAGGTAGAGCAGGATGAAGAAGCGCTTGGCCGTGTCCTTGCGCGTTTCGTCCATCGAGCCGGAAACGTCCATGATGCAGAACATCACCGCCTGGGTGCTGGGCTTCGGCACCTTGATGCGGTTGCTGTAGCGCAGGTCGAACGGATCGATGAAGGGAATCGCGTTGATGCGCGTATGGTAATGGTGGATCTTGCGCCGCAGTTCGACGACGCGCGGGTCGCTCTCCGGCACTTCCTGTTCCTGCAGTTCCTGCAATTCCTGTTCGGCGAGCGCGAGCTGGCGCCGGCTCGGTCCGCCGACGGCAATGCGTCGGCCGAGCGCGCCGCGCAGCGAGCGCAGCACGTGGATGTTCGAGGGTGTGCCCGAGACGTTGTAGCCGGCCCGCTGGGTCTTGAAGTCGATGGTCTGGGTCAGTTGGGTCTTGACCATGTTCGGGAGTTCAAGATCTTCGAAGAAGTAGTTCATGAACTCTTCACGCGACAGCTCGAAGATGAAGTCGTCCTCGACGGTCTGTTCGCTGTTGCCGGCACGACCGCGTCCGGAGCCGCCGCCGCCACTGCGCGGGCGGTTGAACTGGTCGCCTTTCTGGTATTCGGTATTCCCGGGGTTGACGGTTTCCCACACGCCGCCATGGGCGTGGCCGAAGTGGGGTTCGTTGACGTCCTTGACCGGGATCGATACCTTTTCGCCGTTCTCGATGTCGGTGATCGAGCGGCCCTTGATCGCGCGGCCGACCGCATCCTTGATTTGCGCCTTGTAGCGGCGCAGGAAGCGTTCGCGGTTGACCGCGGACTTGTTCTTGCCCTGCAAGCGTCGGTCGATGAGGTAAGTCAAAACATGCCTCCTGCTCAAATTCGCGGCGGACCGGATGCTGCCCCGGTCCCCCTATCTTAATCCTCCCCGTGCGCACGCGGGGCGCGCACGGCTGGCAGGGTCGTCAAAAATGCGCGGAACCGGACCTTGCATGCTTCCCGGCAGCGCCTGACGGTTCCCGCCAGCACCGAGGCGGCCGGTGGAGGCGCGCGGTCCTGCCGTCCCGCGCAACCCGGCCTGGCTCAATGGCCTTGCTTACGAGGATTTCCTCACGCGCAGATACCATTCGCACAGCAGGCGTACCTGTTTGGCCGTGTAGCCTTTTTCGACCATGCGCGCAACGAAGTCGGCGTGCTTGGTCGCGTCCTCGGCACTGGCCTTGGCGTTGAACGAAATGACCGGCAAAAGTTCCTCGGTGTTCGAGAACATTTTCTTCTCGATGACGGTGCGGAACTTCTCGTAGCTGGTCCACGCCGGGTTCTTGCCGCCGTTGGTGGCGCGGGCGCGCAGGCCGAAGTTGACGATCTCGTTGCGGAAATCCTTCGGATTCGAGATGCCGGCCGGCTTCTCGATCTTCTCCAGCTCGGCGTTCAGCGCTTCGCGGTCGAAGCTCTCGCCGGTGTCCGGGTCGCGGAACTCCTGGTCCTGGATCCAGAAGTCGGCGAAGGTCACGTAGCGGTCGAAGATGTTCTGGCCATACTCGGAATAGCTTTCCAGGTAGGCGGTCTGGATTTCCTTGCCGATGAAGTCGACATAGCGCTGCGCCAGGTGCTCCTTGATATAGGAGTGGTAGCGCTGCTCGAGTTCTGGCGGGAACTGCTCGCGCTCGATCTGCTGTTCGAGCACGTAGAGCAGGTGCACCGGGTTGGCCGCCACTTCGGTGTTGTCGAAGTTGAAGACCTTCGACAGGATCTTGAAAGCGAAGCGGGTCGACAATCCGTTCATGCCTTCGTCCACGCCGGCGTAGTCGACGTATTCGTGCAGCGACTTGGCCTTCGGATCGGTGTCCTTCAAATTTTCGCCGTCGTAGACCAGCATCTTCGAGAAGATGCTCGAGTTTTCCGGATCCTTCAGGCGCGACAGGATCGCGAACTGCGCCATCATGCGCAGGGTGCCCGGTGCGCAGGGTGCCTTTTCGAGCGAGGAATTGCGAATCAGCTTGTCGTAGATCTTGATCTCGTCGGACACGCGCAGACAGTAGGGCACCTTGACGATGTAGATCCGGTCAAGGAACGCCTCGTTGTTGCGGTTGTTGCGGAAGCTCTTCCACTCCGATTCGTTCGAGTGCGCCAGGATGATGCCCTCGAAGGGAATCGCGCCGAAGCCTTCGGTGCCCTTGTAGTTGCCTTCCTGGGTGGCGGTCAGCAGCGGGTGCAGCACCTTGATCGGCGCCTTGAACATCTCGACGAATTCCATCAGGCCCTGGTTCGCCAGGCACAGGCCGCCGGAATAGCTGTAGGCGTCCGGATCGTCCTGGGAATAGTCTTCGAGCTTGCGGATGTCGACTTTGCCGACCAGCGAGGAAATGTCCTGGTTGTTCTCGTCGCCCNNTAGCGCTTGACCACGCGGAACTTGTTGATGTCGCCGCCGAACTCGTGCAGGCGCTTGACCGCCCACGGGCTCGGGATGGCGCGCAGGTAGCGGCGCGGAATGCCGTAGTCCTCCTCGAGGATGACGCCGTCTTCCTCTTCGTTGAACAGGCCCAGCGGCGACTCGTTCACGGGCGAACCCTTGATCGCGTAGAAGGGCACCTGTTCCATCAGGTGCTTGAGCTTTTCGGCAATCGAGGACTTGCCGCCGCCGACAGGTCCCAGCAGATACAGGATCTGCTTGCGCTCCTCCAGCCCTTGCGCGGCATGGCGGAAGTAGGAGACCACCTGTTCGATGACTTCCTCCATCCCGTAGAACTCCTTGAACGCGGGATAGATTTTGATGACCTTGTTGGCGAAGATGCGCGACAGCCGTGGGTCGAGGCGGGTATCGACGAGCGTGGGTTCCCCGATGGCAGCAAGCATGCGTTCCGGCGCGCTGGCGTAGGTCAGCGGATCCTTCTTGCACAGGGCAAGGTACTCGGAGAGGGAATATTCTTCTTCGCGGGTACGCTCATAACGGGCTGCGTAGTTGTCAAAAATGGTCATGTGCATGTCCTTTAGTTTGCTAACAACGATCACTGTCACGACAGTCCGAGCGATGTCGGCTGCCCAGGCCCCGTTTTTTCTTGGCGTACTTCCTTTATTGGCGGGTCGCCCTGGTAGCGCCGCGGTGGCGGCGATTCAGGCGGGTCATTCTTGTTCTAAGAGCGCCTAACAAAATCTCCATGGCTGCGTTGCATCGTCTNNCGCCGTACACGCGTACTGTCTTCGACGCTGCGCCTTGCCCTGAAGATTTTGTTAGGCGCTCTACGGCTCGTGGCCGAAGTTCCCAGGCTCGTGGCCGGAATTTCCATGGTAATCGGAGGGTCTTCTTGTATTTCTGAAATTTATTATGTGCCTATTGGTTCTCGAAGTCAAAGCAGTTCGTATGTACTGTCGCGTTACTGCTAAGTCGTTGATTTTTGGTTAAAAATTGCCAATTGACGGTAGGGCGCAGGTGCGCCGGAACACGTCGAACATGGCGCGGCCCGGGAGCCAGAATACGCCGTTTTTCTTTATCTTTACTGCTGGGTTGGCAAAGCCCTGAATCGATAGTGCACGATATGCGCTGCTGGTGGCGCACGCGATTCGCATACCGATTCGCCGATCGCCTGCGCCTTCTCCTCCAATGAAACGAGGTCCGACAGCATACGGTACACTGCACGGTCTAGCCCCATCCATCGACTTCCAGCCGGAGAGAAAAACATGCTGACCGAGCAGCTGCGCCATACGATTCAACAGATGCCGAAAGCAGAATTGCACATCCACATCGAAGGTTCGCTGGAACCCGAGCTGATCTTTGCGCTGGCGCAAAGGAATGGGGTGTCGCTGGCCTATCCCTCGGTCGAGGCGTTGCGTCAGGCCTACGCTTTTACCGACTTGCAGTCCTTTCTCGATATCTATTACGCGGGCGCCAGCGTACTGCTGACCGAGCAGGATTTCTACGACATGACCGCGGCCTACCTGCGCAAAGCCGCGGACGACAATGTCCGGCATGCCGAGATCTTCTTCGATCCCCAGACCCACACCGCGCGCGGTGTGCCTTTCGAGACCGTCGTCAACGGCATCTGGCGCGCCTGCCAGGACGGGCCGATCAGCGCTTCGCTGATCATGTGCTTCCTGCGCCACCTGCCGGAAGAAGAGGCGATCGCCACGCTGGAAGAGTCGCTCCCTTATCGCGACAAGTTCATCGGCGTCGGCCTCGATTCCTCCGAGCTCGGCCACCCGCCGGAAAAATTCGCGCGCGTGTTCGAGCGTGCGCGCCAGCTCGGCCTGCGCCTCGTGGCGCATGCGGGCGAGGAGGGGCCGCCGGCCTACATCGACAGCGCGCTCGACATCCTCAATGTCGAACGCATCGACCACGGCGTGCGCTGCCTGGAGAGCCCGGAGCTGGTCGAGCGCCTGGTGCGCGAGCAGATGGCGCTGACCGTGTGCCCGCTGTCGAACATCAAGCTGCGCGTGTTCGACGTCATGGGCTCGCACAACCTGCGCACCCTGCTCGACAAGGGACTGGCCGTCACCGTCAACTCGGACGACCCGGCCTATTTCGGCGGCTACATGAACGACAATTTCGTCGCCGCCTTCGAGGCCTTGCCGCTGGACGAATCGCATGCGCGCCAGCTGGCGCGCAACAGTTTCGCCGCCGCCTTCCTCGAACCGGAACAGAAGCGCGCCTTCCTGGCCGAGGTCGACCGCTTCTTCGCCAGCGCGCACGCTGCCTGACCGGGAGACGTCCGTGCTGATCCAGTCCCTCCGCATGACCGCGCGCGACTGGCGCGCGGGCGAACTGCGCTTCCTGCTGGTGGCGCTGATCGTTGCCGTCTCCGCGCTCTCCTCGGTCGGCTTCTTCATCGACCGCATGCGCGCCGGCCTGAACCGCGACGCCAACCAGCTGCTCGGCGCCGACCTGGTCATCAATGCCGACCAGCCGGTCGCCGCCGCCTGGCGCGCGGAAGCCCAGCGGCGCGGGCTGCTGCTGGCCGACACGGTCACCTTCCCCAGCATGGCGCAAGGCGGGGAGGGCGAGGATTCGCAGGCCCAGCTGGCGTCGATCAAGGCGGTCTCCGCCGGCTACCCGCTGCGCGGCGAACTGCGCATCACGACCGATCCCGAGGATGCGAGCCAGGCACTGGGCACGAAGACGCAGGCGATCCCCACGCCCGGCACGGTCTGGGTCGATGCA
>DOUW01000224.1:0-255 GCA_003520365.1 Massilia sp. | reverse complement strand
TGACCTACCGCGTGCAGGTGGCGGCGCCCTCGAAGAACGACTTCGCGCGCGTGAAAGACTTCGACGGCTGGCTGCGCGAGCGCATCGAGCGCGACAACGTCAAGGGCGTGCGCCTCGAGTCGCTGGAAAACGGCCGTCCCGAGATGCGCGCCACCCTGGACCGCGCCGACCGCTTCCTGTCCCTGGTCGGCCTGCTGTCGGCGATGCTCGCCGCGGTGGCCGTGGCGATGGCCGCGCGCCGCTTCATGCAGCGCC
>DOUW01000223.1 GCA_003520365.1 Massilia sp. | reverse complement strand
ATGCGCCAGCTGGTCTTCGCCGATCCCGGCGCGCGCGCCCGGCTGGAAAGCATCCTGCATCCGCGCATCCGCGAAGCGACGGCGGCGGCCGCGGCGATCGCCAGCGGCCCGTATGTGATCTTCGTGGTGCCGCTGCTGATCGAGTCCGGTACCTGGGCCCGCCGCGTCGCGCGGGTGCTGGCCATCGACTGTCCGGAAGAGATGCAGGTGGCGCGGGTCATGGCCCGGAACGGCCTGAGCGAAGAGCAAGTGCGCGCCATCATGGCGGCCCAGGTCACGCGCGCGCAGCGCCTGGCGGCGGCCGACGACGTGGTCGTCAACGACGACGGCCTGGACGCCCTGCGGCCCCAGGTCGAGCGCCTGCACGCTTTTTATCTCGACGAAGCGCGCCGCATGGCGGCTTCTACAATTCCGGGTTTGTAATTTTGCTTCGCATGGTTCAGAATCACGGAGTTGCCTGCCAGCCCACATTCAGAGGAATGTCACTTTGATCGTCTACGAATATCCTTTCAACGAGCGGATTCGCACGTTGTTGCGGCTGGAAGACCTGTACGAGAAGTTCAAGTTCTTTGTGCACCAGGAACACCCGATGCAGCACCACGTCGCCCTCGCGACGATCTTCGACATGCTGGAAGTGGCCGGCCGCGCCGACCTGAAGTCCGACCTGCTGCAGGAACTCGAGCGCCAGAAGCAGAGCCTGCTAACCTACCGCAGCAACCCCAACGTCGCCCCGGAAGCCCTGGATGCCATTCTCGCCGAGCTCGACCAGGTCAGCAGCGCCCTGGGCAGCGCCCAAGGCAGGACCGGCCAGAACGTGCGCGACAACGAATGGCTGATGAGCATCCGCGGGCGCACGATCATTCCAGGTGGCGCCTGCGAATTCGATTTGCCGTCATACTACGCCTGGCAGAAACGCCCGGCGGAACAACGCCATGCCGACATCATGGCCTGGTTCGGTCCGCTCGCGCCCCTGTTCGACGCCCTCGCCCTGGTGCTGCGCCTGCTGCGCGACTCGGGCCGCCCGACCAAGATGATCGCCGTCGGCGGCAACTACCAGCAGATGTTGCAAGGTAAGATCTACCACATGCTGCGCCTGGGACTGGACGAATCGCTGGGCGCGATCCCGGAAATTTCGGCCAACAAATACATGCTGTGGGTACGCTTCACCACCCAGGACGGCGACCTCAAGCCGAAATCGCTGGAAGAAGACGTGCCGTTCGAGCTGACGCTCTGTAATTTTTGAATCGTAAGACCATGACCGTTGTAGCCTGCCCCACCTGCGGCAAGAAAGTCGAATGGACGCCAGCGAACAAGTATCGCCCGTTCTGCTCGGAACGTTGCAAGCAGATCGACCTGGGCGCCTGGGCCGAAGAGAAGTATTCCATCCCGGGTTCCGCTCCCAACGAGGCGCAGGATAACCCGCTCGACGACCAGCACTGAGCCCGCTGAGCCGCCCGTTCAGGTAACACGTAGGGTGGGCACGCCGTGCCCACGCGTTACGCACGTGTCTGCAGTCGTCAGCGGAAGCCTGTCGCTCGCAACTTACGCAAAAACCCATACATTCATGCTGCCCGGCTTCGCTTGGTGCTGCGGGCGCATTGTCGTGGCCAACGGTGCAAGGATGCGCCCGTAACGCGTGGGCACGGAGGGCCCACCCTACGTCATACGGTCGGGCCGTATCGGCGGCCCGTTGTCGATCAAGCCGTGACGACGATCCCGCCCGGCACCTGCACCGGCTTGTTGACGCTGCCGTAGCGGTCCATGAACAGGCCTTCCAGGCCGATTTCCGGCTGGCGGCCGGAAACGATGTCGGCCAGCACGCGGCCCGAACCGCAGGCCATGGTCCAGCCCAGGGTGCCGTGGCCGGTGTTCAGGAACAGGTTGCGGAACGGAGTCGGGCCGACCACCGGGGTGCCGTCCGGGGTCATCGGGCGCAGGCCGCACCAGAATTCCGCCTTCGAGACGTCGCCGCCCTGCGGGAACAGGTCGGTCACCGAATGCTCCAGGGTGTCGCGGCGCGCCTGGTGCAGGCGCAGGTCGAAGCCGGCCAGCTCGGCGGTGCCGCCGACGCGGATGCGCTCGCCCAGGCGCGTGATCGCCACCTTGAAGGTTTCGTCCATCACGGTCGATTCCGGCGCGCCGGCGGCGTCGGTGATCGGCACGGTGATCGAATAGCCCTTGACCGGATAGACCGGGATCTTGATGCCGATCTGCTTCAGGATAAAGGGCGAGTAGCTGCCCAGCGCCATCACGAAGCTGTCGGCCTTCAGCTCGCCCTGCGAGGTGACCACGCCGGTGACACGGTCGCCTTCGGTGGAGAGGCGCTTGATCTCGACGCCGTGGCGGAATTTCACGCCCAGCGCTTTCGCCATCTCGGCCAGCTTCTGGGTGAACTTGAAGCAGTCGCCGGTCTCGTCGTTCGGCAGCAGCAGGCCGCCGACGAACTTGCCGCGTACCTTGGCCAGCGCCGGTTCGTAGATCTCGCAGCCGGCCGGATCCAGCACCTTGTACGGCACGCCGTACTGCTCGAGGACGGCGATGTCGGTGGCGGCGCCATCGAGTTGCTTCTGGGTGCGGAACAGCTGCAGGGTGCCCTGGCTGCGCTCGTCGTAGGCGATGCCGGTGTCCTTGCGCAGCTGGACCAGCACGTCGCGGCTGTACTCGGCCAAGCGCACCATGCGGCCCTTGTTGATCTGGTAGCTCTTGTGATTGCAGTTGGCCAGCATCGAGAGCATCCAGCGCCACTGCGCCATGTCGAGCTGCGGACGCACCACGAGCGGGCTGTGCTGCATCATCAGCCATTTCACAGCCTTCGCGGGCACGCCGGGGCCGGCCCACGGGGAGGCATAGCCGGGCGAGATTTCGCCCGCGTTGCCGTAACTCGTTTCCATGCCGGCGCCCGGCTGGCGGTCGATGACGGTGACGTCGTGCCCTGCCTGGGCCAGGTAATACGCCGTGGTGGTGCCGATGACACCACTACCCAAGACGATGATTTTCACAGGAGTCCTTCAACAGATAGGTTGACTGTTTTTTCTACCCCTGCGTAGCGCAGCTGATCGAGCCATGCCAGCAAGGGGATGGTTGCGGGCAGCAGCGGGGTAACGCCGACTGCCCCTTGCCACGCAAAGGCCTGGCCTTCCAGGCTTTGCGGTTCGCCGCGCCAGTCGCGGCTGATGAAAAAATGGAGCCGCACATGGGCGTGCTCGTAGACGTGTTCGACGCAGCACCACTGGTCGGCCGCCAGGATCTCGACGCCCAGCTCCTCGACGAATTCGCGCTGCAGGGCGGCGAAGATGGCTTCGCCCGGCTCGACTTTACCGCCGGGAAATTCCCAATATCCGGCATACGGCTTGCCTGCCGGACGCTGGCCCAGCAGCACGTCGCCGTTCGGGCGCATCACGATCCCGACCGCCACGTCGATCGGCTTGGCCTTGGCTTCCTGCATTCGATTGTCCCGTCCGGAAAACCCGATATTGTACGCCAGGCTGGGGCGTAGGGAGTCATGGCTGTTGCGTAGAGCCGATAGAAAAACGTGCGCGGGGATAAGCTTTGCTCATGGGATGGCAAAGGAGTTATTGAACTGTCTATTTGGGGCGTCGGGTGGGCACGCGGCGCCCACCCGACGGGTTACGGCTGCTCGCCCGGCAGCTTGCCCGCGTAATCCTTCGCGAACTGCCACGCCACCCGCCCCGAACGCGAGCCGCGTCCCAACGCCCATTGCAGCGCCTGCGGGCGCGCCGCCTCGATCTGCTCCGGCGTGCAGCCGAAGCTGGCCAGCCAGTGCGCGACGATCCCGAGGTAGTCGTCCTGGCGGAAGGGGTAGAACGACAGCCAGAGCCCGAAACGCTCGGACAGCGAGATCTTCTCTTCCACCGTTTCGCCCGGATGCAGGTCGCCATCCTCGCTGTGGCTGTAGCCGGCGTTGTCCGACATCTTCTCAGGCATCAGGTGGCGCCGGTTCGAGGTGGCGTAGATCAGCACGTTGTCCGACTGCGTGGCCACGCTGCCGTCGAGCGCCACTTTCAGCGCCTTGTAGCCCGCCTCGCCTTCCTCGAACGACAAATCGTCGCAAAAGATCACGAAGCGCTCGGGCCGGCCCGCCACCAGGTCGACGATGTCGGGCAGGTCGGCCAGGTCCGCCTTGTCGACCTCGATCAGGCGCAGGCCCTGGTCGGCAAAGCCGTTCAGGCAAGCCTTGATCAGGGACGACTTGCCGGTGCCGCGCGCGCCGGTGAGCAGCACGTTGTTGGCCGGGCGGCGCTCCACGAACTGGCGCGTGTTCTGCTCCAGTTGACGCTTCTGGGCGTCGACGTGCTGCAGGTCCTCGAAGCGGATGGTCGATGCGTGCGCCACCGGCTGCAGCCACGCATTGCCTCCACCCACGCCCCCGCCGGCCCGCTTGCGCCAGCGGAAGGCAAAGCTGCGCTTCCAGTCCGGCTCGCGCGGCACCGCCGGCGGCAGCACCGCCTCGAGCCGCGCCATCAGGGCTTCCGCCCGCTGCAGAAACTGTTCCAGCGGCGTCATCGGCTCAGGAACGGTAGTCGGCGTTGATGCTGACGTAGTCGTGCGACAGGTCGCAGGTCCACACGGTGGCCGTGGCGTCGCCGCGCGCCAGCGTGACACGCACGGTGATCTCGGCCTGCTTCATCACGCGCTGGCCGTCCGCTTCCTGGTAGTCCGGATTGCGTCCGCCCGCCTTGGCGACCCAGACGTCGTCCAGGTAGAGGTCGAGTTTGGTGACGTCGAGGTCGTCCACGCCGGCGTAACCGACCGCCGCCAGGATGCGGCCCAGGTTCGGGTCCGAGGCGAAGAAGGCGGTCTTCACCAGCGGCGAGTGGGCGATCGCGTAGGCGATCTTGCGGCACTCCTCCAGGTCGCGGCCCTGTTCCACCGTGATGGTGATGAACTTGGTCGCGCCTTCGCCGTCGCGGATGATCTGCTGCGCCAGGTTACGCGAGATGTCGGTGACCGCTTCCTTCAGCGCTTCGTACTCGGCGCCCGAAGCGTCGTTGACGACCAGGCTGCCGGCGCCGGTGGCGACCAGGATGAAGGAGTCGTTGGTCGAGGTGTCGCCGTCGATGGTGATCGAGTTGAAGGAACGGTCGGCCGCGTACTTCACCAGCTCGTCGAGCACCGGCTGTGCCACTTTCGCGTCAAAAGCGAGGTAGCCGAGCATGGTCGCCATGTTCGGCTTGATCATGCCGGCGCCCTTGCTGATGCCGGTCATGGTGACCGTGTGGCCGCCGATGGTGACCGTACGCGAGGCGGCCTTTGGCTGGGTGTCGGTGGTCATGATCGCTTCGGCGGCGTTGAACCAGTTGTCCGCCGTCAGGTTCGCCACGGCCGCCGGCAGGCCGGCGACGATCTTCTGGATCGGCAGCGGCTCGAGGATCACGCCGGTCGAGAACGGCAACACCTGCTGGGCTTCGCAGCCGAGCAGCTTCGCCACTTCGGCGCAGGTGGCCTGGGCATTGGCCAGGCCCGGCTCGCCGGTGCCGGCGTTGGCGTTGCCGGTGTTGACGACCAGGGCGCGGATCGGTGCGCCGCCTGCGGTCACGGCCGCCAGGTTGGCCTTGCTCACCTGCACCGGGGCGGCGCAGAAGCGGTTCTTGGTGAACACGCCGGCAACGGTGGCGCCTTCGGCCAGCTTCATGACCAGCAGGTCCTTGCGGTTGGGCTTCTTGATGCCGGCTTCGGCAAAACCGATCTCGATACCGGCAACCGGCTTCAGGTCGGCGGCGACGGGCAGGGGGGAATTCACGGCCATGTTGGTCTCTATGGAAAGATTACGAATCCAATATTGTACTGCGCACGCGCGCACACCGGCGCGATGACCGCTTTACCGGTATTGCCTGCGCCCGCACGGCTGGTTTGTCAACTATCGAGCATGACAGTCCCAAAAGCGCATCAGCCAAAAGTGCACAAGAGAAACATACATATACTCGACTCGTCCGGTAAGGATGAGGTCGGCCGTCGCCGGATGCTTGCACCGTGACTCCACGGTTTCATAACGCATAACAGGAGACAGGAAAATGCGATTCACCACCCAGGCGCGCCTCGTGGCCGCCCTCTGCGCCGGACTCGCGGCCGCGCCCCCCGCTTTCGCCGATGGCCAGGCGCGCGAACTGAACGCCGCCGCCAAGCGCTACAAGCAATACTTCCAGGAAGCCTCGAAAGAGTTCAACGTGCCGGTCGAACTGCTCGAATCGATCGCCTATGCCGAGACGCGCTGGCGCTCGCACGTACCGAAGGGCATGCTCAAGAAGAACGGCGAGCCGGAAATCGAGATCGAGCCGGATCCGCACCACGGCATGCCGCCGACCTACGGCATCATGGGCCTGCGCAACGACACCTATTTCGGCACCTCGCTGACGCAGGGCGCGGCCCTGATCCGCGTCGCTCCCGAGGTCGCGATCACCGACGTGCGCAGCAACATCCGCGCCGCCGCCGCCCTGCTCGCCCAGTACGGCGCGAAAAAGACGCGCAACTTCCCGATCGAGGACTGGGAAGAAGCCGTGGCCCGCTACAGCGGCATCCCGCAGCGCGAGATCGCCCAGATCTATAGCTACGAGATCCTGACCGCGATCCGCCAGGGCCGCGAAAGCGCCGACTTCAAGGTCAGCCAGCGCCACGTCGAAATGGAAAAGGCCTACGGCAAGGAGAAGCTGAAGAAGCTTTCGGCGCGCCGGATCATGGTCGAGACCGGGGTGCCCGATCCGAAGATCTCGACGCCGGACTTCGTCGAACCTCCCGCGAAACAACAATAAGCGGCGCATGCCCATCCGATTCGGAGACCCATTCATGAAGAACAACACGAAGTTCCCGCGTCCGCGCCTGCGCGCCGCACTGCTCCCGACCTTGATCCTGGCAGCGCTGGGGCTGCAGGCCCTGCCCGCCGCCGCCTCGACCGACTATCCGCCGGCGATCTGGAACCCGGCCGCCAGCTGCAATTATTCCTCGCGCACGGCCTCGGTCACCCACGTCACCGTCCACACCACGCAAGGCTCGTACGCCGGCTCGATCTCGTGGTTCCAGAACTGCAGCGCCGGTGTCTCGGCCCACTACGTGATCCGTTCCTCGGACGGCCAGGTGACGCAGATGGTGCGCGAGGCCGACAAGGCCTGGCACGTCGGCAACTCGAACGGCTACACGGTCGGCATCGAGCACGAAGGCTACGTCAACGCCCCATCCACCTGGTACACGACGGCGATGTACAACGCCTCCGCCGCCCTCACCCGCGACATCCTCGCCTCGCGCGGCCTGGCGCAGAAGGTCTACGACGGCAGCAGCGGCTGGAACGCGGTGCCGTCCGACGCGCTCTACAACGTCAAGGGCCACGTCAACTACGCCAGCCAGTCCCACACCGACCCCGGCTCGGGCTGGGACTGGCCGCGCTACAAGAGCCTGGTCGCGGGCGGCTCGGGCGGCGGCGACAGCGGCGGCGGCGCCCTGTCCTGGCCGGTGGTCCAGTACGGCAACAGCGGCGAGCGCGTGCGTACCATCCAGTACCTGCTGCAGCAATGGGGCTATTCGCTCACCGTGAACGGCAGCTTCGACACCGCCACCCAGAACGCCGTGAAGAACTTCCAGTCCTCGCATGGCCTGGGCGCGGACGGCATCGTCGGCAACGCCACCTGGCCGGCCCTGACCATCGTCACCCAGCAGGGCGACAGCGGCGCCAAGGTGCGCGCGGTGCAGAGCCAGCTCAACGAGAGCGGCTACGGGCTGACGGTGGACGGCATCTTTGGTGCGGGCACCACCAGCGCGGTGCGCAGCTTCCAGAGCGCCAAGGGACTGGGGGTGGATGGCGTCGTCGGGGACAATACCTGGAACAAGATGGCGTGGTGAGCACGCGATGAAGAAGCCTGCCCGGCTCCTGCCCGGCGGGCTGTTTCTCATCCGGAGTTCCCCGAAGGATGTATCTATGGACTCCACCCGATT
>DOUW01000221.1 GCA_003520365.1 Massilia sp. | reverse complement strand
GGGCTGATCGAATTCGCGCCCCAGGGCCGGCCGACCATCTCCGACGACGTGATCGTGCTGGGCCGCGGCGCGCCGGCGCCGCCGCAGAAGAAGGAAGCGGAAGTGCCGCTGAGCGTCAACCTGGCGGCCGACCTGGGCGACGACTTCCACCTGCGCGGCCTCGGCATCGACGCCTACCTGGCGGGCAGCGTGCGCCTGCGCATGGTCGGCAGCGGCGACCCGCGCGTGAACGGCACCATCCGGGTGGCGAGCGGCACTTACGCCGCCTACGGCCAGAAGCTGACCATCGACCGCGGGGTGTTGACCTTCAATGGCCGCTACGACAATCCGACGCTCGACGTGCTCGCCGTGCGCAAGCAGCCGGAAGGCACGCAGCTGAGCGAAACCAACGTCGAGGCCGGCGTGCAGGTGCGCGGCACGGCGCAGTCGCCGCAGGCGCGCCTGGTGTCGACGCCGACCGTGCCGGACAGCGAAAAACTGTCCTGGCTGGTGCTGGGCCACGGCATGGAAGGCACGAGCGGCAACGAGAAGGACGTGCTGAGCGCCGCCGCCGGCGCCCTGCTCGGCGGCAAGGGTGGCACCGGCGGCATCACCTCCAAGCTGGCCAATTCGCTCGGCGTGGACGAACTCGGCCTGGCGCAAGGCCGCAACGGCGACGCCGAGGGCCTGGCCAACACCGTGGTCACGGTCGGCAAGCGGATTTCCTCGCGCGCCTACCTGAGCTTCGAACAGGGCGCCACCACCGCATCGAGCCTGGTGCGCCTGCGCTACAAACTGAATCCGCGTTGGACGCTGCAGTTCCAGACCGGCACGAATACGGCGCTGGACGTGCTGTATGCGTGGGCGTTCGACTGACCGCCTTGGGGACCGGGATGCGCGAGCGCCCCGGTCCCGCTACTCCTGCCGCTGTTCCTGCCGCTACTCGGCCTGACGACGTACGCGCAGCATGTTCTCGCTGAAGTCGAACACGACCGTCGCGGTGCCGAAGGGTTTCATGCCCAGCATGCCCTGGACCGGATTACCTTCCTGCACGGCGTCGCTCATGAAGTCGCAATAGTAGATGTTGTCGCCGCGCCGGACCTGGACGACCTCGGTCGACAGGGCGACTTGCGCCGGCGCCTGGTAACACAAGGCCGGCTTGCCCCAGCGGGTCACTTGCATGCTTTCCAGCTTCGACAGGTCCTGCTGTCCGGTGATGCGGCGCCAGTCGTCCAGGTAATACAGGACGGCGGTGATCGGCGCCGAACCGGTATCGACCAGCATGCGCCGCTTGTTGCCGGCTTCGTCGGTCAGGGTGACGACAGGCAGGCCGCGCAGCGCGGGATCGGGCGCGAACGGCAGCGCGTCCATGCCGGCGCTCTGGCGCTGCATCTGCGCCGCGTCGAGGATGTCGAAGCTGCCATTCTTGAGGTCGAGGAGGAGCGCGCTGTCCTTGAACACATCGTTGCCCAGGGTGCCGACCAAGGCTCCCGGGTGCGCCGTGCCGCAGCGCCGCTCGCTGCCCGCCCCGAAGTCGATCCTGGACATGCTGCCTGCCGGTGGGACCAGGTACGCGCCGGAACTGCCGGTGACGCGCAGTTCGGCCGACGCCAGGCGCTGGACGATCTCCTCCGACAGCAGCGGGCGGTACAACATGGACGTCGCCGCGGCGGTATCGAGCTGCATGATGCAGTGCACGCCCCCGATCTCGACGGGAAAAAGCATCGCCGCCCGCGCTTCCATCACCTGCGCGCCCCTGGCGCCGTACCACTGGAAGACGCCGTGCTGCTCCGCGGCCGCTGCCGGCGCACTCATGAGCGTTCCCAGCAGCAGGGTCCACAATCGTATTCTTGCTTGCATCGATCTCGGCCATGTTCCAGTTGTCGGGCCGACAATGTAGCATGGCGATCGAGGCAGGATTCTCTCAAACGATCACAGCACCTGCCCGGCAGGCGCGTCAACAAGACCCGTTCGCTGCCGGGTCAGCGTGTCAGTGCAGGCTCGGCTTCGGATCGGGAACCGGGTCCTCGCTCTGGGGCGTGTGGACCGGGGTGTGGTGCGGGTGCGGCGCGTCGAAAGGCTCGGGCTGCGGTTCCTCGATCGGCACCGGGTCCGGGGCGCGGTGGAAACGGACCGGCATTGGCGTTACTGGAATCATGTTCGGGGTCTCCTGGATGTCGGGAGTTAACACCTTAGCATGGGAGGACCAGGGCCGACGCTCGCCTGGCGGCGGCCCGCTCCGCCGGCCCGGCGGTGCTCGCGTACAATGCCGGCTTCGATTCCAAGGCTTTCGTCACGATGAACATCACCACCCTTGCCCTGCTGGCCCTGACTCCCATTCTCGTGTGGCGCATCTATGCGCGCCTGAAAACGCAGATGGCGCGCCAGCGCTCGATCATGTCGCGCCACTATACGGGGATCCTGGTATTCGGCGCGATGATCCTGGTGCCGCTGTCGGAAGTGATCATGCGGCCCATGGAGCTGGGCGCGCTGGCGGCCGGCACCGCGCTCGGCGTCTTCTGGGGGAACGTTGGCCTGCGCCGCACGCGGTACGAGGATACCCAGGAAGGCTACTTCTTCACGCCGCCGATGCGGCTCGGGATCGTGATGGCCATGGTCCTGATCGCGCGCGTGCTCTACATCGGCTTCGAGCTGTACACGCTGCAGGGCTCGGGCGCGCAGGCGCCGCGCTTTACCGAGAGCCCGCTGAGCATGCTGTGCGTGGGGCTGACGGCCGGGTACTTCGTGACCTATTCGGTGGGGCTGCTGCTGTGGCGGCGCAAGCTGCGGCAGGCGATCGAGAGGGCTTGATTTTCGGAGCCGGCGTGAAAGCCGGTATGCGGGCGATAACGGGACGCTTCTTCGCACGGCCGCGGGTTCACGTGCGCACGTAATTGTTCGCGCGGGTCTCGAATCGGCATGCTCTGCACCGCGTGGGCACGAGTGCCCACCCTACGAGGCGCGGCTGATCTGTCGTTAGCACCGAGACGTTGACGGTAGGGTGGGCACTCTGTGCCCACGCGAAAGCGCGATCAGAAATAATGGCGTTCCAATCGAAACTCAGGCATTCCGCCACCGCATCCTAGTGCGCCCCAGTGACGCCGCCATTACCGCCACAACAAAAAAGGGGCCCACCGGGCCCCTTCTGCTTTACGCGGCTTTCGCCTCTTCCTTCCGTCTCTGCAGCACGAAGATCGGCTGTGCCCACTGCACGTCCTTCTTCTTCTTGCTGGTGATGAGGGTCAGCTCCGAAGGATCGTAGACGTCGGTGTTGTGGGTCAGCGGCGTCGTCATCAGGTACTGGGCGTCGGTGTTCTTGAGGAACTCGCCGACCAGCTGGATATTGCGGATATCCAGGTGCGCGAAGGGTTCGTCGATGAAGACGAAGCCACCGGAACCCTCTTCCGACTTGAGCAAACCGATGAGGAGCACCAGCGACTTCATGACCTGCTGGCCGCCCGAGGCTTCGCCGTCGTTCATGCCGATCTGGTCCTTGCCGTCGAACTTGAAGCGCACGTGCAGGCCGGCCTGCGCCAGCTGCACGTCGTCGTTCTCCAGGCGCACCGGGTCGGCTTGCACGTCGATGCCGGCCAGTTCGCCCAGTTCCTTGATGTTCTTCGAGTAGGTCTTGATCGTGTAGCGCAGGCGCTCGATGTAGGCGCCGCGCGCGTTGGCGGTAGCCTCGATCGCGCGGTTGTTCTGGTAGCGGCGTTCCTCGGTCTCGCTCTGGCGGCCGGCCAGCTGCTCGTTCAGGCGCGCGTACTGGTCGATGACGGTGCCATCCTGCTCCCAGTCGTCGCGCGCCAGCGCGTGTTCCAGCGAACCGAGGCGCAGGTTGACCTGGTGCGCGTTCTGGTGCTGGGACACCAGGGCCGCACGGCGCGCCGGGTTCTTCCAGGCCGCCGGGATGCTGCGCCAGCCGCGGCGCATCTCCAGCAGGGCCTTGGCGTGCTCGGCGCGCTGCTCGATCTGGCGGCGATGGTTCAGGCGCAGGCCCGCTTCCGCTTCCGACAGCGCCATGCGCGCGTTCTGCCAGACGGTGTCGGCGCGGGTGCGCGCGACCGTCGCGTTCTTGGTCAGCGTTTGCAGTTCGCCCAGGCGCGCGCCCACTTCCAGGC
>DOUW01000380.1:268-2519 GCA_003520365.1 Massilia sp. | reverse complement strand
CAGGAAGAACCAGACGCCGAAGAAGGCCACCGCCGGCAGAATCCAGGAGAGCACATCACGCAGCCAGGTGCTTTCCACCACCCGCGCATAGGACACGTCGTACTTGGACAGCCGCTCGGCCAGGTCGGGTTCCACACGGGTGGCCACGATGGTGGTCTTGCCCCGGCTGTCCGGCGATTTCAGGCGCCCGGTGACCGTGCGGTCCGACACCAGCACTTCGGCGACGCGCCCCTTGGCCAGCGCCTTCTCGAATTCGCTGTAGGGCACGGGCTCGACGGTCTTGGCCGCCTGCCAGTAGTTCTGCAGCGTCAGCAGCAACAGGCCGGCGACGATCCAGTAGCCAATGTTCCATTGATCTTTCTTTTCCATGGGCAATGTTCCTCGCAAGTCGTGTCGCTAGAGAATGGGGGTGAACAGACGGGCCACCCCGTCGCGCAAGCGGATGGCCAGCGGGCGGGCGCGCAACGCCTTCGCCGATATCTCGCCCGACGCATCACGAGCGGCATCAAAAAGGGATGACAGCCGCGTAGACAACGCGGTGTCGTACACCTCCACATTGAACTCGAAGTTGAGGCGCAAACTGCGCGCATCCCAATTGGCCGAACCCAGGCAGCACCACGCTCCGTCTACCAGCATCAGCTTGCTGTGGTCGAACGGGCCAGGCTGTTCGAAGATGCGCACACCGTGTTCCAGCACCTGCCAGTAGTGGGCGCGCGCGGCCCATTGCACCGTGGGATGGTCGCCGTTTGCGGGCGTCAGCACGTCGATACGCACGCCGCGCAACGCGGCCGTGCTTAGCGCCGCGATCATCGGCTGATCGGGGACGAAGTAAGGTGTCCAGATGCGCACCGAATGCTTCGCCGCGCTCAAAGCGCCCATGAAGGTCCAGCGCATCCTGTCCAGTGCCTCATCGGGACCGGCCTCGATGCCGCGCGCCCAAGAGATTCCTTGCTCACCAGCGATTGCGGGAGATTCGCGCCAGAAACCCTTGCTGAGCCGCTCGCCCGTGGTATCGCACCAATCATCGGTGAAGCTCCGCATCAGATGCTCCACCACCGGCCCGCGCAGACGAAAGTGCAAATCGTGACAGGCCTGGCCCGGCGCATCGGGCCGCCAATACGGGCTGAAGATGTTCATGCCGCCGGTGAAACCCGTCTTGCCATCGATCACCAGCAGCTTGCGGTGATTGCGCAGATGCGCGCCATGCAGGCGCGCGGGAATCAACGTCGGGTTGAACGTCGCCGCCGGAACGCCGGCGCGTTGCAAGGCGCGGTAGGCGCTGCTGGGCGTCCAGCGGGCATAGACATCGTCGATCAGCACCCGCACCTGCACGCCGCGCGCATGAGCCCGGCTCAGCGCATCGACGAACTGCGCCCCGATGCCTTGGCCGTCGAAGATGTACGAAGCCAGCGCGACGCTGTGCCGCGCCGATTCGATGGCAGCGAGCATGGCCGGGTAGGCCTGCTCGCCATCGATGAGCGGCTCGATGCGGTTGCCGCTGGTCAGCGACTGGCCGGTGGCGCGTCCCACCAGGTGCGCCAGGCCGGCAAGCGGCGGCGATACGGGCTCGGGCACCGTGGGCGAGAGATCCTGCCGAACAGCAAGATCCGTCCCCGGAAACAGCCGCCGTGCCCGCCGCTGGTAACGGTTGATGCCGAACAGCCCATACAGCAGCGAACCGCCCAGCGGCAACAAGGCGATCAGCAGTACCCACAGCGTGGCCGATCGAGGGTCACGCTTGTAGATGACCGCGTGCCCCGCTGTGGGGACAGCGACCGCGAGCGACACGAGGGTGGCTGCCCATGTCAGCCCGTTGGGGTCGGACACGACAGCCCCCATCGCTCAAGATTCGCCGCCCGCTGACCTCTTCTTGCGCGCAGGCTTGCTCTCGTCGCTCGGCGGCGCCTCGGCCACGTTCGCGGCAACGGGCTTCTCATGCTCGGCCGGCTTCGCGGGCGGCTCCTTGCGCTCGAAGACCACCCGTTCGGCCTTGTCATCCCAGCGGGCGCTGGCGTGATCGGCCTTGCCGATGCCACCACCGAGCATCTCGCGTGCCAGCGCGNNGGTTTCCAGCTCGCTGCGGATCAGCCGCTTGAGCTCGCGCGCGCCGAACTCGGGTTTGTAGCCTTCCTCCGCGAAGTGGTCGATCAAGGTCTGGTCGAAGGTCAACGTTACGCCCTGGCTGGCGGCGTTGCGGGCCACACGATCGAGCTGCAGGCCGACGATATGGCGGATCTCCTCCTTGCCCAGC
>DOUW01000380.1:0-136 GCA_003520365.1 Massilia sp. | reverse complement strand
CAGCAGGATGTTGTAGACGTCGGGATGCGCTTTTTCGATCTCATCGAGCAACAACACGCTGTAGGGTTTGCGCCGCACTTTCTCGGTGAGCTGCCCCCCCTCGTCATAGCCCACATAGCCCGGAGGCGCGCCCACC